>NZ_KB944506.1:77089-98363 GCF_000389805.1 Cupriavidus sp. GA3-3 | reverse complement strand
CGGTCCCCCGCTTTCACCCTCAGGTCGTATGCGGTATTAGCTAATCTTTCGACTAGTTATCCCCCACTACAGGGCACGTTCCGATGTATTACTCACCCGTTCGCCACTCGCCACCAGGCCGAAGCCCGTGCTGCCGTTCGACTTGCATGTGTAAGGCATGCCGCCAGCGTTCAATCTGAGCCAGGATCAAACTCTTCAGTTCAATCTCTGTGTGGACCCGAAGGTCCTCGCTCTTTCGAGCGGTCGCTCACTCTCAGAAAACTGACTGACCAGATCCGAAGACCCAGTCACGTTTTGCTGTGCGAGCACTGTATAACTTGTGAAGCAACACTGTCCGAAGACAGCGGCGTCCGCTACCCAGCGCCCACACTTATCGGTTGTTTGATTGTTAAAGAACTTCGCCGCCGGCTTTGCCGTTCAGCGCCGCTGCGTTGTCTGCAGCAGAGAAACGAGATTATGCAGAGCTTTCTTCGTTTCGTCAACCGTTTCAGCATCTTTTTTCGCTGCGGCCAGCGCTGCAAACTTCGCTGCGCCAACCCTTCCGGTCGACCCCGCAACCCTTGCTGCGTCTGCTTTGCAGCGCTGCGTTGTGTTGCGAGGGGGCGAATATTAAGTGACCGCAGCGGGGTTGGCAAGGGGTATTTCGAAAAAAAGCCAACCCACCTGAAAAAGGCACTCCAAGCCACTTCAGCTCTCGGCGGGCGCTACTTATAGAATGGCTGTTCCGGCCCACCGGGCCGCTCTTTATAGATGGGGACGTTTGATGACTATCCAAGCGACCTGGCAACCAAGCCAGGGCAACAGCATCTGCCACCTGACCAACGGGACTGCCGAGTGGCAAGCCGACCTGGATGCATCCGCCGGCGGCGACACCCAATACCCGAACCCGCATGACCTGCTGGATTCGGCCCTGGCCGCCTGCACCACGCTGACTTTGCAGCTGTACGCCAAACGCAAGGGCTACGCCATCACCGAAGTCCATGTATCGGTCGGTCATGAAGAGGCCAACGGGACCTACACCATGAACCGGGAGGTCAAGGTCAGCGGCGAGCTCACGCCCCAGATCCTGGATGACCTGCTCCGCGTGGCGAATCGCTGCCCGGTGCACAAGACCTTGTCGGGACAGTTTTCCATCCAGACGTCGATTGCCTGACCCACCCTGGCAAGATCACGCTGCTATTGTCACCTCAAATGATAATCGTTATCATTTGCTGACTCAGGCTGTGACACGTCCTGAGTCAGCAAATGGGTTCACCGGACACGGACGTGTCCGGTCTTTTCTTTCCGGCGACCTACCGTCGCGGCGGCCCCGTTCCGGCCGATTCCCTCCTGCCCGATGTCATCGTCCTGACGCACGTGGTGCGATACCGTACCTGGCGTGGACCAGGCGCGTGCCCCACCCGTTCGAGGGGCATCCTGCCCCGGTGTGTTGGCTGGCCCACCAAGGTTTCGTCGCTTTCCGGGCAAACCGGCGCCGTACGCTTTATCTGCCATGCACCGCAGGCTTACCATGAACGGAAAGCAGAACAAGTAGAAGGCGCCAACAGAAAGCGCCGATACATCGAAGCGAGCGGGGGGATTCCTTGACCAACTTCATCGAAGCGTATTGCGCGCAGGTTCGGCTTGCGGGCGCAGTCGGCGTGATCGCCAAACCGGTTGTGGTGGCACAGGACGGCACCTACGCCATGCACTACGTGCCCTGCGAATACCTGAACCCCCAGGCACCCCTGGTGCTGGTCAGCACCACGCCCGGCCACGCCCATGTGCGGCTGGCCGCCGCCGTCACCGAAGAACTGATGCGCGCCCATGCACCCGGCCGCGTGATCCAGCGCGAGAACAAGCGGCGCGTCGAACTGGGCGGCAAGCTGGTGCGGCCCAACCTGATCCGCATGCTCGACCACTTCCGGGTGCCCGAACTGGTTGGCCTGCCGCACGCCGCGGCATTGTGGAACGATGGGTTCGAGCGCCTGCAACCGCTTGCCTTGCTGCCGCATGCCACCACGCGGCGCGGTCTGGCGTTCGACGGACCGCTGGAAGAACTGCTGGAGACCCCGATGCTGCGCGAGGTATTCGAAGCGCGGTTCCTGGGCGCCGTGCGCCAGATGCGCACGGATGCGCTGTACATCGCGCTGGGCCGTACCGCCTGGGCAGGGCTGCGGCATGCAGTCAGCCGCCGGCTGCTGGCAAAGCACCAACTGCTGGGGATGATGCCAGTGCCAGCGCGCGCCGGCAGCATGGTGCGCTACTTCCTGCGCGAGATCGCCGCCAGCGACCTGTCGGCCAAGGATCCGGTGCGCCATCGCGTGGCCTGGCTCGATGCCGCCCATGCCGAGCTGGAAGCCAGCGTGCGCAAGCTGCGCGCTGCCATCCGGCCGGACCCGCACTCTGCCTACCTGATCGCGTAAGCGATCACTCGCCTCCATGACGGTGCTCGACAGACCCCACCGAAGTGGGGTCTCGGCGATCCATGCTGTGCCGATAACGTCTCCTGAGGCATCTGACACGCCTCGCATTCCCGATTTTTAGCGGCCCCGCGTGGGCCGCGATTTTTTTGGGGATCGCCAAATGGCGTCGCCCGGTCAAGCAGCTACGCCGGTGGCGGCGTCTGCCCCACGCTTCGCCGCAGCGCATCCGATACCTGCGCCATCAGCGCGGCGTCGTCATCGACCGCGCGGCCGCTGGCCAACAATGCCTCGCGCACACTGACGACCTTGCCCGCGTCATAGTGCCGGCCGCTGTCGATGGCCGCTTCGAACGCATTGGCGCGCGCGTTGATCTGCACGGGGCCGGCGCTGACCAGCAGCACCGCATGGGCCAGCACCAGGTGGCGCTGCCCGTCGGCCGTTTGCATGGCCGCGGGTGCGCGCCGCCAGTACTGCGCCGTGCCGGCGATCTTGCGCGCGGCTTCGGGCGGGCCCCAGGCCAGGTTGTAGCGGCCGTCGCAGAAGGAACCGGCCACCGCCTGCCAGTGCGTGTCGACGCCCAGCGATTGCAGCGCGTCGCCGATGACCTCGCACAAGTGCAGGTAGACCGCGTCGCTGCGCGCGCCCGGCGGCTGTTCCACTGTGTAGGCCAGGCTCAGGTTGAGGATGCCGGGGCCCTGCGGCACCAGCCCGCCGCCGGACATGCGCAGGAATACCGGACATCCCTGCTGCGCGAAGTCGGCGCGCGCGGTTTCCAGCGCGGCATGGCGCAGGTAGGTGCGCGGCACCACCAGCGACAGCGGCGCCTCCCACAGCTGCGCCACCTGCCGGCCTTGTGCCGCGAGGTCGAGCAAGGCCAGCTCATCCTGCAGCGGGTCGCTGCCCGCCTGCCCGGCATGGGCCGCATCAAGAAATTCAAACGGCATGGGATGGCACCAACCTCCGGATAGCAACGTGCCGAGTCTAGCAACACTAGGCATTGAGCGCATCGAAGTACGCCAGCGCCTTCGACGCGTACATGGCGCCGGGTCCGCCACCCATCTCGATATTGATGGCCAGCACTTCGGCGAGCTGCTCGCGCGTGGCGCGATGGCGCAGCGCCTGGCTGGTGTGGAACAGCACGCAGTCGTCGCAGCCCTTCTGCACCGCCAGCGCGACGGCAATCAGTTCCTTGACGGCGGCGGGCAGGCTGCCGTCCTGCGTGGCGGCCTTCATCACGCCCTGGAAGGCGCTCATGGCGGCGGGCTGGGCCTGGCCGAGCGCACCGAATTGCCTGTTGATCTCGGTCAGGCGGGTCTTCAGGTCTGTGGTCATGAGGTCTCCTGTCTTGAATTGGAACAAGGCGAGCTGGCCGAGCGGATGGCGCCCTGGGCGGCGCCATCCGCGCGCGGCATCAGCCGCCCAGATGCTTCTTCAGCAGCGCGTTGAAGTCATTGGCCTTCTCCATCTGGCTCATGTGGCCAGCATCGGCAAAGACCTTGACGGTTGCTCCCGGCGGCGCGGCTTCAGCGTGCGCGGCCGGGATGATCTGGTCCTGACCGCCCCACACCACCAGCACGCGCTTGCCGCTGTTGGCCAGCCGCTGGCCAGGCTGCTCGCTCTGGCGGCCGCCGCCGAAGAGTCCCTGCCCCAGCGCCGTCAGCGCCTCGGTGACGCCGTCCAGCCGCTTGTAGCGCAGCAGGTCGTCCAGCATCTGACGGCTGACCAGCCCCGCGTCGGCGAACAGCAGTTCGACCACGGGCTTGAGCTCGCGCCGGGACTGGGCACTGACGAAGCCTTCGGTATAGCCGCTGTTGACGGCGTCGCCAAAGCCCACCGGCGACACCAGCGCCACCGACAGCACCCGCTGCGGTGCATCCACGGCCAGTTGCGCCGCCACGCCGCCGCCCATCGAATGGCCGACCACATGCGCCGCCTCGATCCCGGTCTCGTCCATGAAGCGCGCTACAAAGCCGGCCATCTGCGCCAGCGTCGTGCCCGCGAGCCGCGGCGACGACTGTCCGTGGCCGGGCAGGTCGAGCGCCACCACGGTGTACGCGTCGGCCAGGGGATCGAGGTTGAACAGCCAGTTGTCCAGGTCTCCGCCAAATCCGTGGATGAAGAGCACGGTTTCGGCGCCGCCACCCTTGCGGGCATAGCGGACCCGGATGCCGTCGACGTCGGCAAACTGGTACGCGGCAGCGGCGTCCTCTTCGCCAGCGTCGTCCGCCGGCGTTTCATAAGCCGCGACATAGTCATCGATTTGCGCATCGCTCACCTCCGCAGGTGCCAGCACGCCCAGCAGCGCCTTCACCGGCAGCACGTCGCCGGCCTGCGCCACCTTGCGGCGCAGCGTGCCGGCGTCGGGCGCCTCCACCGCATTGGCGATCTTATCGGTTTCCACATCCAGGATCGGCAGGCCCACGGTAATCTCGGTGCCTTCGTCGACCAGCCACGCATTGACCGTGCCTTCCTTCATCGACAGGCCCCACTTGGGCATCACGATCGGGATAATCGTGGGGGAAATTTCGGTTGCCATCAGTGCTTGCCTCCCTTCATGGTCTTGCGCGCGGCGGCCGCGATCTGCGCGGCGCTGGGGATGTACAGGTCCTCCAGCGTCGGCGAGAACGGCACCGGCGTGTGCGGCGGGCACACCATCTCGATGCCGGCCTTGAGCGCGCCGAAGGCTTGCTGCGCAACCTGCGCGGAGATATCGGTGGCGATATTGCAGCGCGGGCTGGCCTCGTCCACCACCACCAGGCGGCCGGTGTTCTCGACCGACTCCAGCACCGTGTCCATATCCAGTGGCGAGAGCGTGCGCAGGTCCACGATCTCGGCCTCGATGCCCTCCTTGGCCAGCGTTGCCGCCGCTTCGAGCGCGCGATGCACCATCAACCCGTAGGTGACGATCGACACGTCCTTGCCGTCGCGCACGATATTGGCCTCGCCGAACGGGATCGCGTAGGCGCCTTCGGGCACCTCGCCTTCCAGGCCGTACAGGTTCTTGTGCTCGCAGAAGATCACCGGGTCGTTGTCGCGGATCGCCTGGATCAGCAGGCCCTTGGTGTCGTACGGCGTGGACGGGCACACCACCTTCAGGCCGGGGATATGCGTGAACAGCGGCGTCAGCATCTGGCTGTGCTGCGCGGCTGCGCGAAAGCCCGCGCCGACCATCGCGCGGATCACCACCGGCGTCTCCGCCTTGCCGCCGAACATGTAGCGGAACTTGGCCGCCTGGTTGAAGATCTGGTCGAAGCAAACGCCCATGAAATCGATAAACATCAGCTCGGCGATCGGGCGCATGCCGCAGGCCGCGGCGCCGATGGCGGCGCCCACGTAAGCGGATTCAGACAGCGGCGTGTCCAGCAGCCGGTCGCCGTGCTTGGCGTAAAGGCCCTTGGTCACGCCCAGCACGCCGCCCCAGGCGTCCTTCTCGCCGTCCGCGCCGGCGCCGCCGACGATATCTTCGCCCAGCATGATGACGCTGGGGTCGCGGGTCATTTCCTGGTCGATCGCCTCGTTGATCGCCAGCTTGATGCTCAGTTTGCGAGCCATGGTTTGTCTCCTGATATTGGGTTAGCGCGTGGCGGATCAGTAGCTGACGTAGACGTCGGTGAGCAGGTCTTCGGGACCCGGCTGCGGCGCGGCCTTGGCTTCCTGCACGGCATGCTCGATCAGCGCGGCGACCTCGCGGTCGATGGTGTCGAGTTCTTCGCGAGCGACCACTCCCGCCTGGGTCACGGCGCGGCCAAACAGCTTCAGGCAATCCTTGTTGGCGCGGATGTCGTCGAGTTCGCCGGCGGCGCGGTAGGTCTGCGCATCGCCCTCGAAGTGGCCATAGAAGCGGACCATCTTGCATTCGAGCAGCGACGGCCCGCCGCCTTCGCGCGCGCGCCGGATCACTTCGCCGGCCGCTTCATGGACGGCGAAGAAATCGGTGCCGTCCACCGTCAAGCCCGGGATGCCGAAGCCGGCGGCGCGGTCCACGTAGCTGTCCACCGCGGTGCCGTAATCGCGCGAGGTCGATTCGGCATAGCCGTTGTTCTCGATCACGAAGATCACCGGCAGGTTCCAGACCGCGGCCAGGTTCAGGCTTTCCAGGAAAGTGCCCTGGTTGGAGGCGCCGTCGCCGCAGAAGGTGATGCCGACCTCGCCCTTGCCGCGGAACTTGGCAGCCAGCGCGGCGCCGCAGATCAGCGGCGCGCCTGCGCCCAGGATGCCGTTGGCGCCCATCATGCCCTTGGACAGGTCGGCGATATGCATCGAGCCACCCTTGCCATTGCACGAGCCGCCCTTCTTGCCGTAGATCTCCTTCATCATCGCCACCGGATCGACGCCCTTGGCAATGCAATGGCCGTGGCCGCGGTGTGTGCTGGCGATGCGGTCGCCATCGTTCAGGTGGTGCAGAATGCCGACGCCCGCGGCTTCCTCGCCCGCGTATAGATGGACGAAGCCCGGGATGTCGCCGCGCCCGAAGTCCACGTGCAGGCGTTCTTCGAAATCGCGGATGGTGCGCATCTTCCGGTACACCGTCAGCAACGTCTCCTTGTCGAGCGGCAGCGCGGCGGAATCTTGAGAAGCTCTGGCTGTCATGTCTGTCTCCTTCGTTTTCAGGTGTTGCACTTCAAGAAAGGGGAAAAGCGGGCGGACGCGGTGCCCGCGCGTCATCCCACCGCGGCGGGCTGCGGCAGGCTGCGCATCAGGTGGTGGCGCGCGGCATGGCGCATGCAGGCCGCGACGTCGATGCTGCGAAAGGCGTGGTCATGCAGGGTGACCGTGACTTCGTCGTCCGGGCCGAAGGCCAGCTCGCGCTCTCCGTCCAGCGCGACAATGCCGCTGCGCTGGCGCACGCGATGGGGCCGGCCGTGTTCGAGCCGCTGCCAGCCGGCCACCGGCACGGTGCACATCAGGCCGGGTGCGATCGGCGCGCACAGGTCGAATTCGCCTTCGCCGGGCGCGGCCAGTTCGATCGCGAGGCCGCCCTCCTCACGCCGGCCCACCGGCTCCAGCAGCCCGGCGATGGATGACAGGCCGATGGCCTCGGGGTCGGCAAAGGACACGTAGACGGCGGCAAGCGTGTCGGTCTTCCACAGGGCGCGCGCGCCGATGAAGTGCTCGTGCGAGATCACCGCATCCACCAGCGCAATATCGCGGCGAAAGCCGCCGTTGCCGTCACGGATGACGATGTCGAGCCGCTTGTTCGACGCCAGCGCCTGCGCAGGAGGAATGCGGCCCGTGGCATAGAGGCCGGTTGCCAGCCCGATGATGGTGGGCTCGCGCATTTCGGGGTAGGCATTGTTGGTGCCGGTCGACAGGCCCGCGATCGGCACCGCGCCGCACTCGCGCACCACCGCGCGGTGGGTGCCGTCGCCGCCCAGCACGATGATCGCGGCCACGCCCGCATCGGCCATGCAGCGCGCGGCGCGCAGGGTGTCGTCGACGCGCGCGGTGACCGGCATGTCGAGGTAGTCGACCGCGGGCAGGCCCGAGTCCGGCCCCTGCCGGCGTGCCAGGTGCCGCGCCAGCATGACGCGCAGGCCTTCGCGGTCGGGCATCATCAGCACGCGCTCCACGCCGCAGGAGGCCAGCGCGGCCAGCAGGCGCAGCACGATATTGACGCGGTCGGCCAGCTGCAGGCTGTTGGCGTTGGCGATCACACGACGGATGTCGCGCGCGGAAATCGGGTTGGCGATGATGCCGACCACTGGCGCGATCTGCGCGCTGGCGCCTGCTGCGTGCCCCATTGCCTGTCTCCTGTTGTCGTTGTCTTGCCAGGCGTATTTGCAATGGCTGTGCCAGTGCGCGCAGGCAGTGAAAACAGCGGAAACAGGGGTATCAGCGGGTCGGATCCGAGGGATTACCCCGAGACGGCAGGGCAAAAACAACGCTGCGCTGTGACAGGTGTCACAGCGCAGGTGTACAGGGGATGGACAACCGTATCGCAAGGACGGCGCGCGTGCGCCCCGTGCTGCCTGCCGGCTTATGCGTCGGTGGGCTCCGGGCCGCCGTCGCGCCGGTTGGGCGACTGGATGCCGTAGCGCTCCATGCGCCGGTACAGCGTCATGCGGCTGACGCCGATCTGCCGCGCCACGGCGCTCAGGTTCCAGCCGGACGCGCGCAGGTATTGCATCAGCAGCATGCCTTCCGGCGGCAACTGGTGCGGGTCGAACGGTGCGGCAGCGGGTGACTGGGCGGGCCCTGGCTGCGGCAGGGCGGCGGACGGTGCGGGTCCCGCCAGGCTGTCAGGCAGGTCCGGCACATCGATATAGCCGTCGGCGCAGACCGCGCGCGCGTACTCCAGCACGTTGCGCAGTTCGCGCAGGTTGCCAGGCCAGCGGTGGCGGTGCAGCCGCTCGCGTGCCGCGGGCGACAGCGTGATCTCGCCGCCCTCTGCGCTCCCTTCCTGCAGCAGCTTGCGGACCAGCCAGTCCAGGTCGGTACGCGCACGCAGCGGCGGCAGCGTAAAGCGCGCGCCGTTGAGGCGGTAGTACAGGTCCTCGCGGAAGCGCCCGTCGGCCACCAGTTGCTCCAGGCTGTGGTGCGTGGCGGAAATGACCCGCAGCCGCACCGGCACCGGCCGCGCGGCGCCAACAGGCAGCACTTCGCCCTCGGCCAGCACGCGCAGCAGCCGCGACTGCAGCTCGCGCGGCATGTCGCCGATCTCGTCCAGGAACAGCGTGCCGCCGTCGGCCTCCTGGATCAGGCCGCGCTTGCCGCGCGGGCCTGCGCCGGAGAAGCTGTTGGGCAGGTGCCCGAACAATTCGCTTTCAATCAGTGTTTCAGGGATCGCCGCGCAGTTCACCGCTACGAACGGCCCGCCGCGGCGCGCGCTGGCAAGATGCAGCGCCTTGGCCAGGAACTCCTTGCCGCTGCCGGTCTCGCCGTGGATCAGCAGGTTGATCGGCGAATCGACCAGGCGCGCCGCGCGCTGCAACTGCAGCTGCAGCGCGGCATCGCCGCCGGTCAGCGCCGCCAGGGCATCCGGCATCGCCACCTGCGTTTCGGCGGGCGGCGCCTGCCAGCGCAGCGCGGGCGGCAGCACGCTCAGGTACAGCAGGCCGCCGCTGCGGGTCAGCGCCACCAGGCGCTGCTCGCTCGGGCGCGAATAGACATAGTGGCCCAGGTCCTCCAGGCGCGCGTCGAACAGCGTCTCGAACCGCTGGCCCAGCACGGTGGCGCCCGGTGCGCCACCCAGCTCGCCTTCCAGCATCAGCCTGGCGCGGTGGTTATGGCCGACGATGCGGCCCGCCTCGTCCAGCGCCAGCAGATATTCGGGATTGACGTCGACGAACTCCGGCGCCACGTTCAGCTTCAGGATCCAGTCGCGGCGGTGCGCGCGCAGGAAGTTGGCGTTCTCGATATGCGCGGCGTAGATGCGCACCATCTGCAGCGCCAGCCCCTGGCTGTCCTTGGCCTGCGGCGAGGTCAGCGCGGAGATGTCGAGGATGGCGTGCAGGTTGCCGTGCGTGTCGAACAGCGGCGCGGCGGTGCAGGTCAGCGGGATATGGGTGGCGTCGAAATGGTCGGCCTGGTGCACCGTCAACGCCTGGCCCGTGGCCAGGGCGGTGCCGACCGCGCAAGTGCCGGCGCCGCTCTCGCTCCACTCGGCGCCCAGGTACAGGCCCGCGTGGCGCAGCGCGGCATCGCTGCGGGCCTCGCCGATATAGTCGACGGTCACGCCCTGCGCATCGGTCAGCAGCACCACATAGCCCAGGCCCGCCACTTGCCCATACAGGCTCTGCAGGCCGTGGCGCGCGATGCGCGCGAAGTCGTCGATGCGTTCCTGGTGTTCGCGCAGGCGCGGCTGCGGCAGGATGCGCGCCTCCTGCATGCGCGACGGATCCAGGCCGTACTGGTGCACGCAGCGGCGCCATGAGTTCTGGATGATGGCGTCGTGCGCGATCCGGTCCGCAAGCACGGCCGGCGGGGCAAGGTATGTGGTGGCCTGGACCACCGTCTCGATGTGCTCGCGTTGCCGCAGGTCCATCGCTGTCTCCTGTCGTCGCTGCCGTCGGCCCCATGTTTCGGATGGGGCGGTGGATCGTGCGAACTGTCGGGCGCGTGCTGCGGGAGCCGCGCCTCTCTCGGTCTCGGGCCTTCTAATGTATCCGAGCGGATCGGCCGGGCGCAAACAGGATTCGCGGCGCGCCGGCGGGCACACGCCGCAAGTGCGGCGCACGCCATACCGGAGCATCGCAGGCGCTCAGAGCGCTGATGAGGTCTTCAGGCTGCGCGCCGCATCGGCAGCGATGGCGAACGAGCGCAGGCGTGCCTGGTGGTCATGGATCTGCCCGGTCAGCATCAGCTCATCCGGGCGCAGGTCATCGACAAAGCGCTGCATGCCGGCACGCACGGCGTCGGGATCGCCCACTACCGAGCACGCCAGCGAGCGGCGGATATGATCGGCCTCGCTCTCGGTCCACAGCGCTTCGATATCGTCCACCGGCGCGCGCAGCTGCCCCGGAGTGCCGCGCACCAGCGCCAGGAACTGCTGCTGCAGCGAGCTGAACAGGCGGCGCGCCTGGTCGCCGGTCTCGGCCGCGAACACGTTCAGGCCCAGCATCACATAGGGCCGGTCCAGCGCTTCGGAGGGCCGGAAGGTGCGCCGGTACAGGTCCACCGCCTGGCGCATGAAGCCCGGCGCAAAGTGCGAGGCAAAGGCGAACGGCAGGCCCATCGCCGCCGCCAGCTGCGCGCTGAACAGGCTCGAACCCAGCAGCCAGATGGGCACCTTGAGCCCGGCGCCGGGCACCGCGCGCAGGCGCTGGCCGGGGCGCACGTCGTCGAAATAGGCCTGCAGTTCTTCCACGTCCTGCGGGAAGGTATCGGCGCTGTCGGCCGACAGGTGGCGGCGCAAGGCGCGCGCGGTGGCCTGGTCGGTGCCGGGCGCGCGGCCCAGGCCCAGGTCGATGCGGCCCGGGTAGAGCGAGGCCAGCGTGCCGAACTGCTCGGCGATCACCAGCGGCGAATGGTTGGGCAGCATCACGCCGCCCGAGCCCACGCGGATGGTCCTGGTGCCGTTGGCGACATAGCCGATCAGCACGGCGGTGGCGGCGCTGGCAATGCCGGGCATGTTGTGATGCTCGGCCAGCCAATAGCGGTGGTAGCCCAGCCGCTCGGCATGGCGGGCCAGGTCGAGCGAGTTGCGCATGGCCTGGCCGGCATCGCTGCCTTCAGGGATGGGGGCCAGGTCCAGCACGGACCAGGCCACGCCTGCGCCGTTGGGAATAGAGTCGTGATTCATGTGGTGGATGGCGGGCGGCCGATGCCGCACGCGGGCAATGCGTATGGCCCGCTATCTTAGAGACCATGGCGCGATCGTGCTGGCGGCCTGATCGCGGCCCTTCGGGCGGCGTGGGTATCACGGGGGCGCGGGAAGGATTGAGTCGCGCCGCGCTTGCCCGTACCATGCAGCCCGATGCCAAGGAACAAGCGATGACACTCAAGACACTGGACGGTGCGCTGGCCCTGCTGACGCACTTCACCGTGCGCCAGCCGACCTGGGGCGTGCGCGAGCTGGCCAAGCACAGCGGCGTGCACTACGCCGTGGTGCACCGCGTGCTGGCGACGTTTGCCGCCAATGGCTTCCTGGTGCAGGACGCGGCCACCGGCAAGTATTCGCTGGGACTGCGGTTGTTCGAGCTGGGACAGGTGGTGCGCAAGAGCTTCTCGCCCGACGAGATCGTGCGCCCGGTGCTGGAAAAGCTCGCCGCGCAAAGCGGCGAGACCGTGTTCCTGTCGTGGCTCGATGGCCATGAGGGCCTGTGCGTGGGACTGGTGCAGAGCCAGCACCAGCTGCGCTTTTCGATCGAGCTGGGCGAGCGCTTCCCGCTCTATGCGGGCGCGCATGCCAAGGCGATGCTGGCCTTCCAGGACGATGCCTTCCGCGATGAGGTCTACCGCCAGGGACTGGCGCGCATCGCCCCCCACACGACGCTGGACCGCGAGCGCATCGAGCAGCAGCTGGCCGAGGTGCGCGAGCGCGGCTGGGCCCATACGCGCGAGGAAGCCGCCGCCAGCGTGGCCGGCCTGGCGTTGCCGCTGTGGTCGCGCGACCGCAGCGCGGTGGTGGGCTCGGTCGCCATCGCCGGGCCGCAGCAGCGGCTGGACCAAGCCGCGGTACCGCGCCTGCTGGAGGCGCTGCGCGATGCCAGCGGCCGGCTGGAAGACGTCATCGGCTTCGTGCGCTGACGCGCTGTCTCTTCACACCAGCAGGGCCTTGCCCACGGCCCCGCCCAGCACGCGCTGGCCGATCGCATGGCCCAGCGCGCGATAGCTCTCCCATTGCGCCTCATCGAAGAACTGGTCGCCGGTGGCCTCCTGCGGAAACGCGGGATGGGTCGCGCCGTAGTGGCGCACGTCGGCCGGCGCCCATGACACCAGCCGCGGCTTGAGCAGCACGATGCGGCAGGTGCGTGCGCGTGGCGCCCCGCACTCCGGGCCGGTGCGAAAGACGTTGAGCAGCACCGCGCATTTGTCGCCGGTCGGCGCGCCCGGCAGGAAATCATCCGGCACGCCGAAGACACGGCTCAGCACCGGGTGCGTGGTGGCAGCCTCGGTATCGACCACGATCTCCAGCCCGTGGTCGATGCGCACCAGCCGGATCAGGTTGGCCAGGTCGCCGAAGCGGTAGTCGGGGTCGCCCCCGCAATCACACAGCACGATCAGCGAGACATCGCGGCCCGGGCGCAGCAGCTCGTACACGCCGGTGTTGTCGAAATGCCCGCCATCGGACAGGTACTGCCAGCCGCGCCGCGTGCCGTGGAAGCGCGCGCTCAGTTCGCAGCCCAGGTAGTACTGCGTGCGGAAAAGCGCGATGCCCGCGGCCAGCCATGGATGCGCGGCGCGTTCCGGATGGCGCCGCGCGCGGCCCCGGCGCCCGCCTTCGCGCGCGTGGCTGGCCGGATACGACGGCCACCATATGCCCAGACGCAGGTTCGCCAGGCCAAGCAGCATGGATGTGCCCAGCGTGGTCGCGCGCCCCAGCCTGGTGGAGACGGCCGCGCCCGAGATCGCCATCCAATCTCCCACCGTGCGCGATTCGGCCAGTTTGCCCGACGACGGCCATGAAACGTCGGGGCAGCAACCCCGGCCGTCGATGGTAAAGCGCGCGTAGGCGTCCGGCGGGATCGCCGCCGCCACGCCGGACAGCACCACGCAGGGGCCGGGCGCCAGGCACAGCGGCTTGCCCTTGCGGTCGCGCTGCACCAGTTGCTCGGCCGGGTCGACGGTGAGATTCAGCGTGACGTTGATCAGGTGCAGCGGCGCCAGCACGCGCGGATCGTAGTAGGTGTTCAGGCTGAGCTGGTCGCCGGGCACGGGCTCGGCCACGCTGAAGCGGGCGCGCTGGCTGCCGTCGCGGCCGGCACTCGGGTCGGGAGCCGCGAAGCGCTCCCCGTTGGATGCGCCCAGGAACGCGCGCGTGAGCCGCGCCGCGTAGAACGGCTGCAGCGTCGACAGGTTCAGGAAGCCGGAGAAGCGCCCCGCCACCAGCGCCAGCACCAGGCTCACCACAGTGAACGTGGCCAGCGCCGGGCCGGTATAGGCGTTGCCGAACACCAGCCAGTCGACCGGCTCGCGCCCGTCCCAGCGCACCCACAGCACCAGCCACGACCACAGCACGAACAGCAGCAGGGCCAGCACCGCCGCCACCGCGCCCGCCAGCAGCGATACCGGCAGCCGGGCACACAGCGCGCGCCATGGCGTGTCGGTGCTGCCCTGGCGGCCGGCGTCGCGCCAGCGCGAACCGTAGCGCACCAGCCAGACCAGCACGCCCAGCACGGTTGCGGGCAGCGCCGCGCCCCACTGGTGGTGGGCCTGGTGGGCAAACAGGTAAGCGGTGCGTGCGATGGTGTCGGCAATGCCCAGCGCCGCCAGCCACAGGGTCAGCGTCAGCGCGCCACGCAGTGCGCGCGTGGCGCGCACGCGGTAGGCGGCCACGGTGCGCGGCTCGCCCTGCAGCAGCGCCAGGCACCACAGCACACCCAGCAGCATCAGCACGCCCAGCGCGGCAAAGAGCTTGCCGATGACCAGCCCCGGACCGAGCCATTCCGACCAGCGCGCCGCGGCCAGCAGCATCAGGCCCAGCAGCGTGGCGAGCAGCGGCGCGGGGCTCAGGAAGCGGGCCGTCGCCTGCGGATCGTTGGCGCGCGGGTAGATCAGCCAGTAGGCCAGCCCGGGCGGCACCGCGCCAGCCAGCGCGGTGGCCAGCGGCAGCCACAGCAGCGTGCTCCACCAGATCGCGCATTCGCCCTGGTTGAAGGCCTGGCGCGCGTCGTGCAGCAGGTCCATCTCATAGCGCCCCAATCCGTAGGAAACCCCCACCGCGATGTGTTGCCCGAGCGCCAGCACAGCCAGCAGCACCAGCAGCGCGCTGCCGATCACGAAATGCATGGCCAGCCAGTTGCGCACCACCAGCGCGGCGGCATAGAGGTTGTCGCCGGCACCGGTGGGCGACAGGTAGCGGCCGTTCTCGCGCAGCCATGCGACCGCGCCGCGGCCGGGGTCCGCGGCATAGGACACCGAGGTATGGATGCGCCCCGGCGGCTCGCATTGCAGCGTGTGATAGGCGTCGGTGGCGGCCTGGACCGGGCCCGCGCCCCGACGCAGGCGGCCGGGCACGAACAGGCTGACGAAGAAGGCGCCGAGGTAGCCGCCGCCGCTGACGGTGGAGAGGTAGTCGAACTGCGCCAGCAGCGAGGCCAGGCCCGGCACGGTCTGCGCCGCGGCGGCGGCCGCCGGCGTCGCGGCTTCCGGCGCGGGGGCCGGCGCTGCCGCCTTGGCGGGCATCGCGGTGCCCGCCATCGCCTGCATCACGCCCAGGCAGAAGGTGGCGCTGCGGATGCCGCCGCCGGACAGCGCCAGGGCCCAGTTGCGCTGGCCATCGCCGGCGCGCGGCGCAATGCCGAGCTGGCGGCGGCGCTGGGCGATGCGGGTGGCCTCGTCGCCGGATCCGCCGGTTCCGTGGTGTTCCGCGGCCATGCGCGTCCTCCCGGTAACAGTCGGTCTGCGCCAAGTATAGGCGGCGGCGCTCCGCCGTTGCCGCCGCCGTCATTCGCCCGGCGCGGCCAGCCGGCCCCGCGTTAACCCTGATTGTTGAGAGCCGGGCCCAAGCCTAGCATTTCTCTGTATCAGAGACGTTGTCTCTTATATAGAGACACAAACAGTCGACGCAACCACCCGCCATGCTCAAGACCCTGGACGGCGCCCTGGCGCTGTTGACCCACTTCACCGCCCGCCAGCCCAGCTGGGGCGTGCGCGAACTGGCGCGCTACAGCGGCATGCACCACGCCGTGGTGCACCGCGCGCTGGCGACCTTTGCCGCCAACGGCTTCCTGGTGCAGGACGCGCTTGGCCGCTACGGCCTGGGGTTGCGCTGGTTCGAGCTGGGACAAGTGATGCGCAAGACGTTTTCGCCGGCCGAGGTGGTGCAACCGGCGCTGGAAGCGCTGGCGCGCGAATGCGGCGAGACCGTGTTCCTGTCGTGGCTGGACGGTGGCGAGGGCTTGTGCACGGATATCGCCCAGAGCCAGCACCAGCTGCGCTTTTCGATCGAAGTGGGCCAGCGCTTCTCGCTGGACGCGGGCGCGCACGCCAAGGCCATCCTGGCATTCCAGCCGGAAGCGTTCCGGCGCCAGGTAACGGGCGACGCGCCCGAGCCGGAAGCACGGCTGGCGCAGATCCGCGCCGACGGCTGGGCCTACACCTGCGAGGAATCCGCCGCCACGGTGGCTGGGCTGGCGCTGCCGCTGCGCCACCGCGACACCCGGGCAGTGGTGGGATCGCTGGCCATCGCCGGCCCGCTGCAGCGCCTGACGCCTGAGGCTGTGCCGCGCTTGCTGGAGGCGCTGCGCACCGCGCGCAACACCATCGGCCCGGTGGCGGGTTTCATGCGCTGAGCGCGCGCAAGGCATCACACACAACAGACAAAACCAGACAACACTACGGGGAGCAGTGGACAAATGACCATGCCAACACAACTGAACGCGCCGATGGCGGCGCAGCCTGCAACACGGACACGCTTCATGGAGCCCTTGCTGCTGCTGGTCTCCGTGGGGCTGTCGGTGTTCGGCGCCATGATCGGCATGCAGCTGATCGTGTCGCTGGGGATCTCGGCCAACACCTCGATCATCGGCGCGCTGATCGCGATCGTGTTCTCGCGCATCCCGCTGGAGATCACGCGGCGCTTCCGCGTGCTGGAGCGGCAGAACCTGGTGCAGACGGCAATCTCGTCGGCCACCTTCGGCGCCGCCAACTCGCTGATGATCCCGATCGGCGTGCCATACGCGATGGGCATGCCGGAACTGGCCACGCCGATGCTGATCGGCGCGGTGATCGCCATGTTCGTTGACGGCGCCATGCTGTACTTCCTCTTCGGCAGCAGGATCTTTCCCGCCACCGGCACCTGGCCGGCCGGCATCGCCACGGCCGAGGCCATCTGGGCTGGCGACCGCGGCGGGCGCAAGGCCGCGTTCCTGGGGCTGGGCATTGCCGTGGGCGTGGGCGGCGCCTGGCTGGGCGTGCCGATGTCCGCGTTCGGCGCGGCCTTCCTGGGCAACCTGGCGGCACTGACCATGTTCGGCATTGGCCTGCTGGTGCGCGGCTATTCGGTGGCGCTGACCGGCATCGACATCGCCAAGGCCTATATCCCGCACGGGCTGATGATCGGCGCGGGCATCGTCGCGCTGTTCCAGGTCGCCAATGAGATCCGCCGCGCGCGCCATGCCCCGGCCGCTGACGCGCGCACCATCGAAGTTCCGGCCTCGCGCGCCAGCCGCATCCTGTCGGGCGGCTTCGTGATCTACCTGGCGATTGCGCTGCTGATCTCGGTGCTGGCCGGCCATGTCTCGGACATGTCGCTGGGCATGCTGGTGGTGTTCGTGCTCTATGCCGCCTTTGCCGCCTATGTGCATGAGCTGATCGTCGGCATCGCGGCGATGCATTCGGGCTGGTTCCCGGCCTTCGCGGTAGCGCTGATCACGCTGACCATCGGCATCCTGATCGGCTTCCCGCCGACGGCGCTGGCGGTGCTGGTGGGTTTCTCCGCCGCCACCGGCCCGGCCTTTGCCGACATGGGCTACGACCTCAAGACCGGCTACCTGCTGCGCGGCGAAGGCCGCGACATGGAGGCCGAGCTGGCCGGGCGCAAGCAGCAGTTCCTGGCCGCGATGATCGGCTTTGCCGTGGCCGCGATGGTAGTGCTGGTGTTCCACGGCACCTTCTTCGCGCAGAACATGATCCCGCCGGTGGACCGCGTCTACGCGGCCTCGATCAAGGCGGGCTCGTCGGCGGAGATTGCCCGCAACCTGGTGATCTGGGCCATCCCCGGCGCGCTGCTGCAGCTGATCGGCGGCTCCAGGCGCCAGCTTGGCATCCTGCTCTCCACCGGCATGCTGATTGCCTCGCCGCTGGCCGGCTGGGCCGTGCTGGCAGGCCTCGCGATCCGCTTCGTGCTGCAGCGCCTGCGCGGCGACAAGCACGTGGCCGAGATGAGCGCCTTCGCCGGCGGCGTGATTGCCGGCGACGCCCTGTTCAGCTTCTTCGGCTCCGTCACCAAGCTGCGCAAGTAAGTGCGCAACTGAGTCTTACCTCGGGGCGCGGTCGCCGCGTCCCGCCTGTCATTACCCGAGACGTTCCATGGATATCCAAGCCATCCAGGCGATCCGCGCCGACACCCCGCTGACGGCCTCCACCATCTATCTCGACACCGCCGCGGCCTCGTTGCCGCCCGACGCGGTGCTCGATACCGTGCGCAGCTACCTGCTCGATACCGGCCACGTCGGCATCTACCTGCCGGCCTTCCGCAAAGAGACCTATGCGCGCGTGGAAGCGGTGCGCGGCAAGCTGGCCGGACTGCTCAACTGCGCCGCCGACGAAGTCGCCTTCACCAAGAACGCCACCGAGAGCATCTCGATCGTCGCGCGCGGCATCGCCTGGAAGGCCGGTGACGAAGTGCTGGTGGCTGACACCGAGATGCTGAGCAACCTGCTGCCCTGGCGCCGGCTGGAGCAATCGCACGGCATCGTCGTGAAGATGGTCGCGGCCAATGCCGAAGGACTGCTGTCGCCCGCGGCGTTCGAGGCCGCCGTGACCTCGCGCACGCGCCTGCTCACCTTCTCGCACCTGCCCAATTCGACGGGTGCGGTGCAGCCGGCCGCGCAGATCTGCGCGCTGGCGCGCCGCCATGGCGTGCTGTCGCTGGTCAATGCGGCACAGAGCGTGGGCATGTTGCGCTCGGACGTGGCCGAGCTGGACTGCGATTTCCTGGCAGGCTGCGGCCGCAAGGCGCTGCGCGCGACCGAGGGCTCGGGCTTCCTGTATGTGCGCCGCGCGCTGATCGAGCAGGTCGAGCCCGCGCTGGTGGGCTGGTGGAACGGCGCCTATGACCGTGCCACGGGCGCGCTGTCCCTTGTCGCTGGCGCCAGGCGCTTCGAGGCAGGCTGCCCGATCGTGCCGGCGATCCTCGGCATGGGCACCGCCATCGATTACGCCGCCGCCATCGGCATCGACGCCATCGAAGCGCGTGTGCGCGACCTGACCGAGTACGCGGTGGCGAAGTTCTCGTCGACCCCCGGCTTCGAGCTGTACGGCCCGGCCGACGTGGCCAACCGCATAGGCATCGTGCCGTTCAATGTGCGCGGCGTGGACCCGGCGCGCATCGTCGCCGCGCTGGAAACGCAGCAATGCATCATCGAGGCCGGCAACTTCATGGCCGACGCCATCCTGGCGCGCTATGGCGTGTCCACCATGGCGCGCGTCTCGCTGCACTACTTCAACACGCATGAAGAGATCGACCGCGTCGCCGCGCTGATCCGCGCCGCGATCGCCTGATCGCGCATTGAACTTCACCAGACTCTCCTGACGGAAACCAAGACATGACCCAACGCATCCTCCTGATGAGCAGCTCGCGCAAGGACAACCTCGGCTACCTCGAGCACGCCGGCGAGCAGATCCACACGCTGCTCAGGCGCGAGCCGCGCAAGGTGCTGTTCGTGCCGTTCGCCGGCGTGACCTTCAGCTTCGACACCTATGAAGGCATGGTCAAGCCGGTGTTCGAGACGCTGGGCTACGCGCTCGAATCGATCCACCACAGCGCCGATCCGCTGCGCGCCGTGGAGCAGGCCGAGGCCATCGCGGTGGGCGGCGGCAACACCTTTGCGCTGCTCAAGCGCATGTACGACGCCGGCATCGTCGACGCAATCCGCGCCAGGGTGCGCGCGGGCACGCCATACGTGGGCTGGAGCGCCGGCAGCAACGTCGCCTGCCCGACCATCCGCACCACCAACGACATGCCCATCGTGCAGCCGCCGTCGCTGCGCGCGCTGGGGCTGGTGCCGTTCCAGATCAACCCGCACTTCATCAGCGGCAAGCCCGCCGGCCACAACGGCGAAAGCCGCGAAGAGCGCCTGGCCGAGTTCCTGCACATCAACGCGCCGGAGCAGGTGTTTGCGCTGCCGGAGGGTTCGGCGCTGTTCTCGGACGGCACCCGCGGCACCGTGCTGGGCGAGCGCCATGCGCTGTGGTTTCCGGCCGAAGGCAAGGTCGAAACGATTCGCGAGGGCGAGATCTTCCCGCTGTCGCAGATCACCGGTCCGGCCGGGATGCAGGACTGGCCGGGATTTGCTGCCTGAGCCGGCGGCACTGCCCTGAGCCGCTGACGCACTGACCCGGGCCGGTCCCGGGCACAACAAAGAGAAAACCGCCCCGCGGGCCGCGCAGTGCCGCCCGCGCGGGCTCCCTTTTGCCTTTTGGAGGAGAAAACAACATGAGCCACACTATTCGCCACGCCGCCCGCCTGGCACTGCCGTTGCTGCTGGGCCTGCCGGCCGCCGCGATGGCGCGGTCCGGGGTGACGCTGTACGGAGTGATCGACACCGCGCTGACCTACCAGACCCATTCGAACCCGGCGGGCGATGCCCAGATCGGGCTGCAGCAGGGCGGCGAAGGCTTCCTGTCGGGCAGCCGCTTCGGCCTGAAGGGCACCGAGGACCTGGGCGGCGGCGTGAAAGCCGGCTTCGTGCTGGAAAACGGCTTCCTGGCCGACACCGGCAGGCTGGACCAGCAGGGCCAGCTGTTCGGGCGCCAGGCCTACGTGAAGATCGGCAACCAGTGGGGCGATCTGGCACTGGGCCGGCAGTACACCACGGCCAACACCATGCTGTACTACGTCGATCCGCTCGGCGTGGGCGCGGCGCCGTCGAACTCCTGGATGGTTTACCTGACCGGCCAGCGCTATGACAATGCCGTCAGCTATACCGGCAACTTCGGCCCGGTGTCCGTCATCGCCGAATACGCGCTGGGCGAAACCCCTGGCAACAGCAAGGCGACCTCGTCGATGTCGCTGGGCCTGAAGTACGCCGCCGGCCCGATCACCGCCATCGGCGACTTCCAGCAGACCCGCGACAGCCAGAGCCGCGCCGCGCGCATCTACATGGCCGGCCTGAAGGCCGCGGTCGGACGCGCCAACCTGTTTGCCAACTACATCTACAGCGACCGCGACGCCGCCTTCGATTCATCGAAGGGCGGCACCGACACGGCCACCATCACCAGCATGTCGACCGCCGCCACGGCCACCAACCGCGCCGCCATCAACTCGGTCTTCGGCAGCAGCCGGCGCGACGACTTCTTCACGCTGGGCGCCAACTACGCCGTCACGGGCAACGTCACGCTGACCGCCAGCATGATGCACAACCGCACCCGCGCCGACAACTTCAGCGGCAACCGCACCACGGCATACGGCGTGGCCGGCTATGCGTTCAGCAAGCGCACCGATGCCTACCTGGCGGTGGCCTATGACTGGGTGCGCGGCGGCTGGTCGGGCCTGTTCGGCAACAACACCACCAACTGGACCGGCGGCAGCGGCAAGCCGCTGG
>NZ_KB944506.1:0-76722 GCF_000389805.1 Cupriavidus sp. GA3-3 | reverse complement strand
GGCGGCAGCGGCAAGCCGCTGGACGGGCGCGACAACCAGACCACGGTCATGGCCGGCCTGCGTCACCAGTTCTGACTTTTCGTAGACGCCATGCCCGCGCCGAGCGGGCATGGCACATCCTTTGGAGAAAGCCATGGCCCTGCAGCAGACGCTGGTCATTCATGAAGCCCTGGACAGCCCGCACGCCAACGGTGCGGTCGTCAGCGAACTGTTCGCGCCCTATGCCGGCGCCGGCGTGAGCGTGGAAGTGACCACGATCCACAACGCCCCGCCCGAGAACACGGCCAACACCACCGACTTCATCACCATCGTGATCCCCGGCACCACGGGCAAGCGGGGCGGCGGCAGTGCGCCGACGCTGGGCGTGATCGGCCGCAATGGCGCGATTGGCGCGCGCCCGGAACTGGTGGGGCTGGTGTCTGACGCCGACGGCCCGATCGGCTGCCTGGCGGTGGCGCTCAAGCTGGCGCAGATGAAGGCGCGCGGCGACCAACTGGCGGGCGACGTGATCGTGACCACGCACCTGTCGACCAATGTCTCGATGCAGCCGCACGACCCGGTGCCGTTCATGGGCATGCCGGTCTCGTCCGACACCATGAACGACTACCAGGTGCTGCCGGAGATGGACGCGATCCTGTCGATCGATGCCTCCAAGGGCAACAGCATCATCAAGCACCGCGGCTTTGCGATTTCGCCGACGGCGATGCAGGGCTACATCCTGCGCGTGGCGCCGGACCTGGTGGCGACCATGGAGTCCACCACCGGCTGCCCGGCGGTGACCTTCCCGATCTCGCAGCAGGACATCACGCCGTACCACAACGGCCTGTACCACTTCAACAGCATCATGCAGCCGCACGTGGCCACCCAGGCGCCGGTGGTCGGCGTGGCGGTGACGGCGCGGTCGGTGGTGTCGGGCAGCGCGACCTCGGCCAACCATGAGATCGACATCGCTGAAGCCGTGCGCTTCTGCGTGGAGGTGTCCAAGCGCTTCGGCGCCGGCAAGTGTCAGTTCTTCAATGCCGCCGAATGGGAGAAGATCCGCGCGGTCTACCCGGACCTGTCGGTATTCCAGACCGCGGGCAAGCGCTGAGCGCAGCGCCGGCGGCCTGGCAGGTTCAGGCGGCTTCGGCCGGCCCTGGCTGGTTGGCCGCCTCGGTCGGGGCGGTGCCGCCGTGGCGCCGCTTCCATTCGTCGAAGCCGCCGGCCAGCGCCCAGGTCTTCGGGTAGCCGGCCACGCGCAGGCGCTCGGCCAGCAGCGCGGCGGACAGTTCATTGGGGCAGGCGCAATAGACCACGATGTCGGCCCCGGCGTGCGGCACGCCTAACGCGTCCAGGCTGTCCAGCGCGCCCTGCATGTCGAGCACCACCGAGCCGGGGATGCGCTCCATCGGCGTGTCCCCGTGGGCGCGCACGTCGATCACCACCGGCAGGCTGCCGGCGAGCCGGCGCGCTTCCAGCTCATCCACCGTCATGCGCGGCACGCGCCGCGTGCGGCGCAGCAGCCGGAAGCGGCGCCACCAGCGCCACGCCAGGAACAGCGCGAACGCCACCAACAGCCCCACCACGGCCATATGCCCGTAGGCGCTGAACGCCTCCAGGATGGCATCGATAAAATCACTGAACACCACGCCGATCAGCAAGGCGCTGCCAGCCCAGACCAGCGCGCCGATGGCGTCATAGAACAGGAACACCGGCAACGGCGTGCCGGTCATGCCCGCCATCGCGGTGGACAAGGCCCCGGCACCGGGCAGCAGCTTGGCGATCACCAGCGAGCGCGGCCCCACGCGCAGGTAGAGCGACTGGGTCTGGCGGATGCACGAGTCCTGCGAAATCGATACCCGGCAGATCGTGCGCAGCATCGGCTGCCCCAGCCGGCGCCCGGCGAAGTACCAGCCGGTATCGGCAATCAGGCAGGCAAAGATCACCGCAGCCAGCACCGCGCCGATCGACGGCCCGGTCTCCTGCATGCCCAGCGCGCCGGCGACGAACAGCATCGGGTAGGCCGGCACCGGCAGCCCGGCCTGCTCGACCAGCACGTTCAGGAACACCAGCATCAGCCCGTGGTTTTCCAGCAAGGCCTGTAACTCTCCCACCATGTTCTCCCCGTCAGTCCAGGATGCCAGTGTGCCAGTCGCCGGGGGCCCGTGCACCGGCAGCTTTGCATGGGTGTTTCAAATTTCCTGAGTGGCAGGCGCGCTGGCAGAAACCACTCCGACTTACGTTGTCCTACAACATTACACGGCTGCCCCACCGGAGCTCACCCACGGTAGGACGGCCGCCATCCATGCTTGAAGTGCCCCAGACGGCATGTTTCTGTCCCTTTTTGCTCGCCGGCAGGGCTTTCCAGCGAAAACGCCGGCCGCATCCGGTTAACCCCGAATGATCACAAGCCCTATTGCCTTCGCCAGAGCCTTGTCATACGATGACTGATAACTCGGATGATCTGCACCGCCGCAGTCAGCCGCCACTGCCACCCGGGGCCACTGGCCCGCTCAGGATTGCCGCAATGCTCGCACCCAACGAACTCAAGCAAATCATCTCCGAAGGCCTGCTGTCCTTCCCCATCACCGACTTCGACGCCCAGGGCGACTTCGCGCCGCAGTCCTACGCCGCGCGGCTGGAGTGGCTGGCCCCCTACGGCGCCACCGCTCTGTTCGCTGCGGGCGGCACCGGCGAGTTCTTCTCGCTGACACCGCAGGACTACTCGGCCGTGGTCGACACCGCCGTGCGCACCTGCGCCGGCAAGGTGCCGATCCTGGCCGGCGCCGGCGGCCCGACCCGCACCGCCATCGCCTACGCGCAGGAAGCCCAGCGCCTGGGCGCGGCCGGCGTGCTGTTGCTGCCGCACTACCTGACCGAAGCCAGCCAGGACGGCATCGCCGCCCACGTGGAGCAGGTCTGCAAGTCGGTGGATATCGGCGTGATCGTCTACAACCGCGCCAACTCGAAGCTGGATGCGACGCAACTCGCGCGCCTGGCCGAGCGCTGCCCCAACCTGGTCGGCTTCAAGGACGGCGTGGGCGACATCGAGGCCATGGTCAGCATCCGCCGCAAGCTGGGCGACCGCTTCTCCTACCTCGGCGGCCTGCCCACGGCCGAGGTCTATGCCGCGGCCTACAAGGCGCTGGGCGTGCCGGTGTATTCGTCGGCAGTGTTCAACTTCATCCCCGAGACCGCGATGGACTTCTACCGCGCCATCGCCGCGGATGACCACGACACCGTGGGCCGCCTGCTCGACAACTTCTTCCTG
This sequence comes from Cupriavidus sp. GA3-3, assembly GCF_000389805.1. NCBI lineage: Bacteria > Pseudomonadati > Pseudomonadota > Betaproteobacteria > Burkholderiales > Burkholderiaceae > Cupriavidus > Cupriavidus sp. GA3-3. The sequence continues at coordinate 73,472 of NZ_KB944506.1, read as the reverse complement.
CCCTACCTGGCCATCCGCAACCGCAAGGCCGGCTATGCCGTGAGCATCGTCAAGGCCGGCGCCCGACTGGTCGGCCACGACGGCGGCCCGGTGCGCGCGCCGCTGACCGACCTGACCGGCGAGGAAATGGAGATGCTGGGCGCGCTGATCAACAAGCTCGGCCCGCAGTAAGCGGCAAGCAAGCCGCCCTCGCATTGCATATCGACAGGCCGGCCGCGGGGCACTTGCCCTCCGGCCGGCGTTCCCGTTCCAAACGCTGACAAGGAATCCTTCCATGCACATCACCGGCGACATGCTGATCGGCGCGCAAGCCGTGCGCGGCACCGAAGCCCTGCTGCAGGCCATCAATCCCGCCACCGGCGAAGCCCTGGGCCCTGACTTCCATGGCGGCGGCCAGGCCGAGGTCGAGCGCGCCTGTGCGCTGGCCGAAGCCGCTTTCGACACCTACCGCAACACCACGCCAGAGCAGCGCGCGGCCTTGCTCGAAGCCATCGCCACCGGCATCGAGGCGCTCGGCGACACGCTGATCGAACGCGCCCACCTGGAAAGCGCGCTGCCGGTCGCGCGCCTGCAGGGCGAGCGCGGCCGCACCGCCGGCCAGCTGCGCCTGTTCGCCACCGTGCTGCGCGAAGGCCGCTGGCAGCAGGCCACCTTCGACCCCGCACTGCCCGAGCGCAACCCGCCGCGCCCGGACCTGCGCATGCAGCGCATCGCCATCGGTCCGGTAGCAGTGTTCGGCGCCAGCAACTTCCCGCTGGCGTTCTCCGTGGCCGGCGGCGACACTGCCTCGGCGCTGGCCGCGGGCTGCCCGGTCGTGGTCAAGGCGCACCCGGCGCACCTGGGCACGTCGGAACTGGTGGGGCGCGTGATCCAGCAGGCCGTGCAGGACGCGGGCCTGCCCGAAGGCGTGTTCTCGCTGCTGGTCGGGGCGGGCAATGCCATCGGCACGGCACTGGTCACGCATCCGGCAATCCAGGCGGTGGGCTTCACCGGCTCGCGCGCCGGCGGCCTGGCGCTGATGCAGGCCGCCCAGCGCCGCCCGCAGCCGATCCCGGTGTATGCGGAGATGAGCAGCATCAATCCGGTGTTCCTGCTGCCCGCGGCGCTCGATGCGCGCGGCGAGGACATCGGCCGCCAGCTGGTGGATTCGCTGGTGATGGGCGTCGGCCAGTTCTGTACCAACCCCGGGCTGGTGATCGGCATTGAAGGCCCCGCGCTCGACAAGTTCCGCGCCGCGGTGCTCGGCGCGCTGCAAGGCAAGCCGGCGGCGACCATGCTGACGCCCGGCATCCATGCCGCCTTTGAGCAAGGCGTGGCGCGGCTGTCGTCGCTCGACGGCCTGCAACGCATTGGCGATGGCGTCGACGGCAACGGGGCCAACCAGGCGCGGCCAGTAATGTTTGAGACCACCGCGGCGCAGTTCATGGCGGATCACCGGATGCAGGCCGAGGTGTTCGGGCCGTCGACGGTGCTGGTGGTATGCCGCGATCTCGAAGAGATGCTGGCGGTGGCGCGACAGCTTGAAGGCCAGCTGACGGCGACGATGCAGCTCGACGATGCCGACCACGCGGCCGCGCGGCGCCTGCTGCCGGTGCTGGAACGCAAGGCCGGGCGGGTGCTGTGCAATGGCTATCCGACTGGGGTCGAGGTTGCCTATGCGATGGTGCATGGCGGGCCGTTCCCGGCGACTTCGGATGCGCGTTCGACTTCGGTGGGAGCGACGGCGATTGACCGGTTCTTGCGGCCGGTTTGTTATCAGAACCTGCCGCAGGCGTTGTTGCCGGAAGCGGTGAAGGGTTGATCGCGCAGGCCCCGCAGTGCGCGGGGCTTTTTTCTTATTGGGGGGTCTTCGCTAGATTTGGGAAGCCCTGCTTTGGCTTGTTGCCATGCGGTCGGTTATCGCCCTTGGCAACAACAATAACACCCCGCAAATCTGCGAAGAACCAGCTACGGCCCGCGAGCCCAGATCAAGCCTCCAGCTTGATCCCCGCCTGCTTCACCACCCCCGCCCATCGCGCCTGCTCGGCAACAAAGAACTTCCCGGTCTCCCCGGGCGTCATCGTCACCACCTCCGCCCCTTGGGCCACCAGCTGCGCGCGCAGATCCGGCGCGCGGATGATGCGGATCAGCTCGCCGCTGAGGCGCGCCACCATCGCATCGGGCATGCTGGCCGGAGCCATCACGCCCTGCCACGTCCCGGATTCAAAATTCGGCACGCCCTGCTCGGCGATGGTCGGCACGTTCTGCAGCAGCGGCATGCGCGTGCGCTTGGACTGGGCGATCAGCTTGAGCTTGCCCGACTGCACGTGCGGCAGCGTGGCCAGCATACCGTTCATCAGCACCTGGGCGCTGCCGCCCACGGTATCGGCAATGGCCTGCGAGCCGCCCTTGTAGGGTACGTATTGCCACTTGGCGCCGGTGGTCTGCTCCACCGCCACGCCGGCCAGGTGCGGCGCGCTGCCGATGGCGGTCACGGCGAAGTTGAGCTGGCTGCGCTGCGACAGCGCCACCAGTTCCTTCACGCTGGCCGCCTGCACCGACGGATGCACCACCAGCAGGTGCGGCGAGTAGGCCAGCATCGACACCGGCTTGAGGTCCTTGGCGATATTGAAGGTCAGCTTGGTATAAACCGACGGGCTGATCGCCAGCGCGCCGATATCGCACAGCATCAGCGTGTGGTTGTCTGTGGCCTGCGCGACCAGTGCCGCGCCGACGTTGCCGTTGGCACCGGGGCGGTTGTCCACCACCACTGACTGGCCCAGCGCCTCGCCCAGCTGCTTGCTGATCAGGCGCGCGATGATGTCTGACGAGCCGCCGGCGGTGTACGGCACCACCAGGCGGATCGGGCGGGTGGGCCAGTCCGGTCCGGCGTGCGCCGCCGAGGACAGGCCCGCGAGCGGACCGGCTGCCAGGCCGGCGGCCAGTGCGGAGGATTGCTTGAGGAAGGTGCGGCGTCCCTGGGTCATGCTGTTGTCTCCTGTCGATGACGCGAGCGCCGGCGCGGCACGCTATGCGTGCATGCCCGGCGCGTTCTGTGCTGCAGTGTCTGGGGTTCAGTGCGATGGCTTCAGTCCAGCGCGATCTTGCCCTTCTCGATCACGGTCTTCCAGCGCAGCAGTTCCTGCGCCTCGAACTGGTTGAACTGCTCGGGCGTGTTGGCCACCACCTCGAAGCCGCTCTCGGACAGCTTCTGGCGCATCTTCGGGTCGTTCAGCGACGACACCAGCGCGCCATGCAGGCGGCTCTTCACCTCGGGCGGCAGGCCGCGCGGCGCGGCCACGCCCTGCCACGAGTACACCTCGACGTCCTTAACGCCGGCCTCGGCCATGGTCGGCACATTGGGCAGCACCGGCGAGCGCTTGTCGGAGGTCACCGCCATGGCCTTGAGCTTGCCGGTGCGGATGTGCTGCAGCACGGCGTTGACGTTCTGGAACGACACGTCGACCTGGCCGGCAAGCAGGTCGGAGATGGCCGGGCCGCCGCCCTTGTAGGGCACGTGCAGGCCGTCGGTGGCGCTCTTCTGCCAGAACAGCGCAGCAGTCAGGTGGTCGGACGAGCCCGCGCCGGACGAGGCAAAGCTGACCTTGCCCGGATTCTTCTTCATGTAGGCCACCAGTTCCTGCAGCGTATTGGCCGGGAACTGCGGATTGGCCACCAGCACGTTGGGCGCGCGCACCGCCACGGTCAGCAGGTCGAAGTCCTTGGCCGGGTCATAGGCCAGGTTCTTCTGCAGGAACGGGTTCACAGCATACACGCCGATCGACGCCACCATCATGGTGTAGCCGTCCGCCGGCGCGCGCTTGACAAAGGTGGCGCCGATGGCGCCGGTCGCGCCGGGGCGGTTGTCGATGACGAAGGGCTGGCCCAGCTTTTCATTGAGCGGCACGGTCAGCATGCGCGCGATGGCGTCGCTGGAGCCGCCCGGCGGGAACGGCACCACCACCGATACCGGGCGTTGCGGCCACTCCTGTGGCGCGGCGTATGCGGCGGCGCTCACGGTCAGGGCCGCCACCGTGACGACAGAGCCGAGCGCAAAGGCGCGCAGCCAGTGAGGCAGGCGCAGGGCGCGCTGGCGTTGGAACGTGTACATCGTTGTCTCCTGCAGTGTCTTTATCAGATCAGCCAGCCGTGCCGATCACGGCAGCGGCCGGTTGGGCGTTGCCGGTACTGCGTCAGCGCACCATGCAGGGCGCCTTGTTGTTGAACTTCCAGCCGGGGATCAGGAATTGCATCGCCGCGGCATCGTCGCGTGCGCCCAGGCCCTTGCGCTGGTACAGCTCGTGCGCGCGCGCCAGGGCATCCATGTCGAGCTCCACGCCCAGGCCCGGGGTCTTGGGCACCTGCACCAGGCCGCCTTCGATCCGCAGCGGGTTGCGGGTCAGGTTTTCGCCGTCCTGCCAGATCCAGTGCGTGTCGATGGCAGTGACGCGCCCCGGCGCGGCGGCGGCCACGTGGGTGAACATCGCCAGCGAAATATCGAAGTGGCTGTTCGAGTGCGAGCCCCAGGTCAGGCCCCATTCGGCGCACATCTGCGCCACGCGCACCGAGCCCTGCATGGTCCAGAAGTGCGGGTCGGCCAGCGGGATGTCGACCGACTGCAGCCGCACGGCGTGCCCCATCTGGCGCCAGTCGGTGGCGATCATGTTGGTGGCGGTGGGCAGGCCGGTGGCAGTGCGGAATTCGGCCATGATCTCGCGCCCGGAATAGCCGTCTTCGGCGCCGCACGGGTCTTCGGCATAGGCCAGCACGCCGCGCTTGTCGCGGCACAGGCGCACGGCCTCTGCCAGCGACCAGGCGCCGTTGGGATCCAGCGTTATGCGCGCCTTCGGGAAGCGTTCGGCCAGCGCCAGGATCGCTTCCATCTCTTCGTCGCCGCTCAGCACGCCGCCCTTGAGCTTGAAGTCGTTGAATCCATAGCGCTCGTAAGCGGCTTCGGCCAGGCGCACCACGGCCTCGGGCGTCATCGCCCCTTCATTGCGCAGGCGGAACCACGCGTTGTCGGCATCGGGCTCGGTGCGGTAGTCCAGCGTGGTGCGCTGGCGATCGCCGATATAGAACAGGTAGCCGAGCATCTCCACGGCGTCGCGCTGCTGGCCTTCGCCGAGCAGTGCGGCCACCGGCACCTCGAGGTGCTGGCCGAGCAGGTCGAGCAGCGCCGCCTCGAGCGCCGTCACCGCATGGATGGTGATGCGCAGGTCAAAGGTCTGCAGGCCGCGGCCGCCGGCATCGCGGCTGGCGAATGCCGCGCGCACGCGGTTCAGGATGGACTGGTACTGGCCGATGGGCTGGCCCACCAGCAGCGGCCGCGCGTCTTCCAGCGTCTGGCGGATGCCCTCGCCGCCCGGGACCTCGCCCACGCCGGTGTGGCCGGCGCTGTCGCGCACGATCACGATATTGCGAGTGAAGTACGGGCCATGGGCGCCGGACAGGTTCATCAGCATGCTGTCATGCCCGGCCACGGGCACCACGGTCAGTTCGGTCACGACCGGGGTGTGGGCGGACGCCATGGGGGCGGCGGTTGGGGTCATCTCAGGGTTGTCTCCGGCATTTCCGATGGCGGGCGCAGTATCGTTCACCGGACCATCACTTCGCGTATGTTATCTGTCATCGTATGACTGATAACCCAGTATAATGAGGCCATCTCGAACCGGTCAAGTCCGGGAAACCCCGCCCGTATCCACCATGCCGAACTCCACCTCCGCCCAGTCCGTTCCGCCCGTTCCTGCGCCGCTGCGCCGCCGCGGCCGCACGCTTGCCGAAGAAGTGGTGCAAGCCCTTGGCGAAGAAATCCGCCAGGGCCAGCTCAAGCCCGGCAACAAGCTGCCGACCGAGTCGGAGATCATGGCGTCGATGGGGGTCAGCCGCACCGTGGTGCGCGAGGCACTGTCGCGGCTGCAGGCCAGCGGCCTGGTCGAGACGCGCCACGGCATCGGCACCTTCGTGCTGGCGCGCGCGGCCGAGGCGCCCTCGCCCTTCCGCATCGGGCCGGACGCGCTGGGCACGGCCATGGATGTGATGGCGATGCTGGAATTCCGCGTCAGCCTTGAGGCCGAGGCCGCGGGCCTGGCCGCGTCGCGCCGCACCGACGCGCAGCTGGCCGCGATGCGCCAGGCGCTGGACGAGCTCAAGCGCAGTGCCGGCGCCGGCAACGACGCCGTGGAGAGCGATTTTGCCTTCCACCTGGCGATTGCACGCGCCACCGGCAACCGCTATTTCACCGACATCATGGGCCACCTGGGCACCATGGTGATCCCGCGCAGCCGCCTGCAGGTCAGCACGCCCGAGCGCGAGCAGTACCTGGACCGCGTCAGCATCGAGCACGAGAACATCTACGACGCGATCGAGCGCCGCGACCCGGACGGGGCCAAGGCCGCCATGCGCATGCACCTGACCAACAGCCGCGAACGGCTGCGCAAGGCCTCGGCGCCGGCCGGCGCCCAAGGCTGAGCGACGCGCGCGCACTGGGTGGGTGCGGCCGCCAAGTCATACGATGTCTAATGATATGGACCGAGATCAGGGGGTCAGCCGGCAACGCCGCGCAAAGTCCACCAGCTCCACCAGGGACGAGACCTGCAGCTTGCCCATGATGCGTGCCTTGTAGCTGCTCACGGTCTTGTTGCTGATAAAGAGGCTGGCGCTGATGGCCTTGTAGGACATGCCGCGCGCCAGCATCTGCAGCACCACCAGTTCCTTGTCGGAAAGGCGCCGCAGGATCTCCTCATCCGCCGACATGGCCTGGCGCGGCGCGCCGCCGCGGCTGAGCACCGGGAACACGGTATAGCCCGCCAGCACCGCCTCGACCGCACGCAGGATTTCCTTGATGTCCTGGGTCTTGCTGACGAAGCCCTGCGCACCGGCCTGCCATGACCGGCTGATGAACACCGCCGGGTCCAGCGCCGTCACCACCAGAATGCGCACCTGCGGATGGATCGCGCGCAGGCGCGGCGCCACATCCAGCCCGCTGGAGCGCGGGATGTCCAGGTCGAGCAGCACGAGGTCCGGCGTGCGCGCGCGCACCAGCTCGATGGCGCACTGTCCGTTGTCTGCTTCGATCACCTCGTCTACGCCAAGCAGCTGCAGCAGATGGTGCCTGAGCACCAGCCGCATCGCCGGATGGTCGTCAACGATCAGGATGGTTGTCATGCGTGGCTTCGTAGTCCGGGAACGCATCGGCGACGGCGCGCATTCTGCCCGGGCATGGGATGGCAGGGCGATTAACACGCGGGGCGCGATGCTGCGCCAGTATAGGGAGCCGCGGACGCTGGCAGGATGGGAGAAATCGGTTTCGCATGAGGCCGAATCCTAGGCCCGCCTCAGACACGCGCTCATGCCGGAGCACGGGGCCGTGGCGGTGTTGCCCCTGCGCACGGCAGGGACAACGGCAAACAGCCAGTGGTGCTACTCTATTCAAGCGTGTTTCATCCATGGAGAACACTGTGCCTCGCAAGACCCCCATCGAGCGCTACCGCAACATCGGCATCAGCGCGCATATCGACGCCGGCAAGACCACGACGACCGAACGGATCCTGTTCTACACGGGCGTCAACCACAAGCTGGGCGAAGTGCACGATGGCGCGGCCACCATGGACTGGATGGAGCAGGAGCAGGAGCGCGGCATCACCATCACGTCGGCCGCCACCACTGCCTTCTGGAAAGGCATGGCCGGCAACTACCCCGAACACCGCATCAACATCATCGATACGCCGGGACACGTCGACTTCACCATCGAAGTCGAGCGCTCCATGCGCGTGCTTGACGGCGCCTGCATGGTCTACGACGCCGTCGGCGGCGTGCAGCCACAGTCCGAGACGGTCTGGCGCCAGGCCAACAAGTACGCGGTGCCGCGCATTGCCTTCGTCAACAAGATGGACCGCGTCGGCGCCGACTTCTTCCGCGTGCAGACGCAGATCGCCGACCGCCTCAAGGGCCGCGCCGTGCCGATCCAGATCCCGCTGGGCGCCGAGGACCATTTCCAGGGCGTGGTCGACCTGGTCAAGATGAAGGCCATCGTCTGGGACGATGCCAGCCAGGGCGTGCGCTTTGCCTACCAGGACATCCCGGCGGACCTGCTGGCGACCGCACAGGAATGGCGCGACAAGATGGTCGAAGCCGCCGCCGAGGCCGACGAGACGCTGCTCAACCAGTACCTGTCGGGCGAGCCGCTGACCGAGGAGCAGATCAAGCGCGGCCTGCGCAAGCGCACCATCGCCAACGAGATCGTGCCGATGCTGTGCGGCAGCGCCTTCAAGAACAAGGGCGTGCAGAGCATGCTGGACGCGGTCATCGACTACCTGCCCTCGCCCGCCGACGTGCCGGCCATCCTGGGCCACACCGAAGACGACCGCGAAGCCGAACGCCATCCCAACGACGACGAGCCGTTTGCCGCGCTGGCGTTCAAGATCATGACCGACCCCTTTGTCGGCCAGCTGATCTTCTTCCGCGTCTATTCCGGCGTGGTCAAATCCGGCGACACCGTCTACAACCCGGTCAAGGCCAAGCGCGAGCGCCTGGGCCGCATCCTGCAGATGCACGCCAACGTGCGCCAGGAGATCAAGGAAGTGCGCGCCGGCGACATCGCCGCGGCCGTCGGCCTGAAAGAAGCGACCACCGGCGACACCCTGTGCGACCCCGACAAGGTCATCATCCTGGAGCGCATGAGCTTCCCGGAACCGGTGATCTCGCAGGCAGTGGAACCCAGGACCAAGGCCGACCAGGAAAAGATGGGCATTGCGCTGAACCGCCTTGCGCAGGAAGACCCGTCCTTCCGCGTGACCACGGACGAGGAATCCGGCCAGACCATCATCTCCGGCATGGGCGAGCTGCACCTGGAAATCCTGGTCGACCGCATGCGGCGCGAGTTCGGCGTGGAGGCATCGGTCGGCAAGCCCCAGGTGGCCTACCGCGAGACCATCCGCCAGCCGGTCAAGGACGTGGAAGGCAAGTTCATCAAGCAATCGGGCGGACGCGGCCAGTACGGCCACGTGGTGCTCAACCTCGAGCCGATGCCGCACGGCGGCGGCTATGAGTTCGTCGATGCCATCAAGGGCGGCGTGGTGCCGCGCGAGTTCATCCCCGCGGTGGACAAGGGCATCCGCGAGACCCTGCAGTCAGGCGTGCTGGCCGGCTACCCGATCGTCGACATCAAGGCCACGCTGGTGTTCGGCTCCTACCATGACGTCGACTCGAACGAGAACGCATTCCGCATGGCCGGCTCGATGGCGTTCAAGGAAGGCATGCGCCGGGCCAGGCCCGTCCTGCTGGAGCCGATGATGGCCGTCGAGGTGGAAACGCCTGAGGAATTCACCGGCAACGTGATGGGCGATCTGTCGTCACGACGCGGCATGGTGCACGGCATGGAAGACATCGCCGGTGGCGGCGGCAAGATCGTGCGCGCCGAGGTGCCGCTGGCAACCATGTTCGGCTACTCCACCACGCTGCGCTCGCTGACGCAGGGGCGCGCGACGTACACGATGGAGTTCAAGCACTATGCCGAGGCGCCGGCCAATGTGGCTGAGGCGGTGATATCGACGAAGCGGGGGTAATAATGGTTTGCTCCCCTCCCCCGCGTGCGGGAGAGGGGCCGAGGGAAAGGGCCGGCGCATCCACGCGCCCGCGCCCTTCTCCTTCATCGCAATCAGCAGGCCGCCGCCGTCATCTTGAAGATCCCCTGCGCATTCCCGGCATCAAACCCCAGGTCATAACGCTGCGGCGCTGCCGCTTCATCGGCAAAGCGATCGCGCGTGATGAACTCGTAGAACGATCCCGGCACGTCCCGCTCCACCGTCTCGCCGTGCGCGCCGACGAAGGCGCGGCGCACCGTATCCGCGCGGAACGCGGTCTGCTTGACGCGGCCGCTGCGCGAGACTTCGACCTTGTCCTTCATCGGCCGGCCCAGCTGCTTCTGCTGCTCGGCGAGCGCGAACACGTCGTCGACGCGGTCGGTGGCGTGGTTGAAGGCGTTGCCTTCGGTGGCGACCCAGGCCATCTCGGCCGATTCACTGAGCAGCGTTTCATAGTCGGCCAGGCTCGGGGTGGCGTGCTGGCGCTCGAAGCATGGCACCAGCAGGCCGACCAGCTCGGCGCCGTCGGCCAGGTCCAGCGCGCCGTCGCGCTCCAGTTGCCACAGCAGGGTCTGCGCGCGCGGCGTGAGCGGGTCGGCGGAGGTGCCGGTGACGCGGCTGACGGCGGCGCGGAAGGCGTCGCTGAAGCGTTCCGGATGGAATTCGCTGAGGAAGAACTGGGCGATGCCCTCGGGCGCGTCGGCATGCGCGTATGAGCGACCGGTCATGCCGATGCGGTCCAGCGGATAGGTGCCGTTGAGCACGTAGCCGAGCGGGCGCAGGATGCGGGTGAAGGCGGCCTCGCCTTCGGGCAGCGCGCCGTTGTCGCGCCACTTGACCGTGCGCAGCGCGCCGTGGTCGAAAGTGACCTTGCCGCCGGCGGCGGCAACGTCGTCGGTGTAGGCGCGGCCGCTCGGCACGCGCTCGAGGATGCCGCCGAACAGCACCATGTTCAGGGCCTGGGCGATTTCCGCGCGGCTGGCACGGCCCTGCGGGGCCTGCGGCAAATCCGCGGGCAAGGTGACCAGCGCGAGCAGTTGCGCGGCGCGGGCGGCGCCGACGTTGGCGGTGAGAAGCGTGGAGAGATTGGAGGTCATGGGCACAAACAGGTGAGCACTGGGATGGCAGCCGGGCTGGCGACGATACGCGGGGCAGGATAGGGGCACCCCCATGGCGCGCACAAGCGCGCATTGCGCACAACGTTGTGCGTGCGGCGCACGACCGCGGTAGCGGTGCGGCCTGGCGCCGCTGTTTATACTGTCAGCCTTCCTTCCCTCGCAGTCCCATGAGAAACGACATCCCCAACCTGGGCGCGCTGCAGGCCTTCGAGGCCTCGGCGCGGCTGGGCAGCTTTACCCGCGCCGCGGCAGAGCTGGCGCTGACGCACAGCGCGGTGGGGCGGCAGGTGGCGCAGCTGGAGCAGCGCCTGGGCGTGGCGCTGTTCACACGCGTGCGCCGGCGCCTGGAGCTGACCGATACCGGGCGCGAATACGCCGCGCGCATTCGCCGGCACCTGGACCACCTGCAGCGCGACACGCTGGAAATCACCACCGGCCGGGCCATGGGCTACACGCTGGAGCTGGCGGTGGTGCCCACCTTTGCCACTCAATGGCTGATCCCGCGCCTGCCGGACTTTGCGCGGCGCCATCCCAATGTGACGGTCAACCTGGCGGCGCGCTCGCAGCCGTTCTCGTTCCAGGAATGCGCCTATGACGCGGCGATTTATTTCGGCGACCAGTTCTGGCCCGGCACGCGCGGCGGCGTGATCTTCCGCGAAGGCGGCATGGTGCCGGTGTGCAGCCCCGCCTTCCTGGCCGGGCATCCCGTGACCGACGCCGCCAGCCTGGCGCGCTGCCGCCACCTGCACCTGAGCACGCGCGCCAACGCCTGGCGCGACTGGTACGCGGCACAGGGCTGGGCCTATGACCTGGCCGCCTCGCGCGGGCCGCGCTACGAACTGTTCACGATGATGACGGCCGCCGCTACGGCCGGGCTTGGCATCGGCCTGGCGCCGCGCCTGCTGATCGAGCGCGAGCTGCAGACCGGCCAGCTGGTAATCCCGCTGGCGGGCATGCTGGACGAACAGCAGGGCTACTACTTCGCCTATCCGGAGGGCCGGCCCGAATCCGAAGCGCTGGCGGCCTTCCGCAACTGGATCCTGGGCCTGTCGCGCGATGCGCCGGCCACCGCTGCCGGCAACTGATCGCGCCGCCTCGCTGCGGCCGATGACGCACTTTCCGGGGGCATTTGCGCAATGCAGGTAAACTAGCGCCTGTTCGCCGCACCCGGGACGACCCGGAACATGCCTCCCCAGTCATATCGGCCCAGGCCGCCATGACTGCCGAAGTGGGCGCCGGCGAACCCGCTCAATGGCCTTTGGGCCGCTCCCGTGGCGCCGGCAACCGGCGCTGCCCAAGGCTTGCCCGGCAACACTGCCGGCATTCGCCGCCAACCAGGCATCGCCGCCCACTTCGACCTTCGCCCGGGCCCTGCGCATCCGTTGCGCTGCGCCCGATGACGACCCGCGCGCCCCCGCGCGGGACTGGAACCCGCAGGCCATCGGCCTGACGGATCCGCGCCGGCGCGCTGCAAGCACCGGGGCGGGTCGGACTTCCGGAGGAAATCCATGAACCAGACAGCCAGCCACTGGCTGCTGGCGGCCGGGCTTTTGCCTTTCGTCGCCCTTGCCGCCCTCGCCGGCACCAACGCCCACGCCGAGCCAGGCGTGACCCTGTACGGCATCGCCAGCTCCGCCGTGCGCTACACCTCCAACCTGGATGGCCACCACAACGGCCAGGCCGCACTGGTCTCCGGCGGCATGGTCGGCAGCCGCTTCGGCCTGAAGGGCGATGAAGACCTGGGCGGCGGCAACCACGCCATCTTCCGGCTCGAGGCCGGCATCGGCAGCGACGACGGCCGCTCCAGCTACAACACGCTGTTCGGGCGCCAGGCCTATGCGGGACTTTCCGGCGACTGGGGCAGCCTGACCTTCGGGCGCCAGTACAACGCGCTGAACAATATTGGCTGGGCCTTCAATCCGCTGGACCAGGGCTGGGGCAATTTCTGGTCCGACCCGCTGTATATCGGCGGCGACATCTTCTTCCAGGACTACCGCATCAACAACAGCATGGTCTACAAGAAGACCGCAGGACCGTTCACGCTGCAGTTGGACTATGGCACCGGCGAGCAGCCCGGCAGCCTGGCGCGCGGCATCACGCTGGGGGGTGGGCTGATGTTCCAGCAGGGCGCACTGGCGCTGGGCGCGGCCTATGACCAGCGCAAGAGCGCCGACGGCGGCAACACCGTGCGCAACTACTCGGTGGGCGGCTCCTACGCTTTCGGCAAGGCCACGGCCTACCTCGGGCACATGGGCCGGCGCGAATCGGCGGGCGACGCTCGCTTCAATATTGCCTTTGCCGGCCTCGGCTACCAGCTCACGCCGGCGCTGCACGTCTCGGGCGCCTACTACCGCTACTGGCAGGGCGGCAACGTGACCACGCAGTTCCAGGACGTGCCGGCGCTGCTGGGCAGCGGCAACGCCGACAGCATCGCCGTGGTGGCCGACTATGCGTTGTCCAAGCGCACCAGCGTATACCTGGAAGCCGATGCCGTGCACGCGCGCGGCGGCGCGGTCGGACGCGAGACCGAATACTGGGCCGGCGCGCCCGCCGCGGGCGTGGACAGGACCACGCGCGTGGGCGTCATGCTTGGCATGCGGCATCACTTCTGAGGATCGCGGCGGCACCACCGGGTGCCGCTGCAGGAAGGCACGCGGCGCCATGCTGACGCGCCTTTTTTTCCATGCCGCGCGAAAGAATTACCACGGCGGCAGCCGGCAACTTCAGCCCCATGCGTACGGCGCCACAAACGGCGCAGGCATGGTCATTGCGCATGCCATGCATTCCAACGTCCTGCGACAAGGAGCACAGCATGCCGAACCAACCTCCCACCAGTGAAGGCGCGGCCATCATCGGTTCAGGCGTGGGCGAAGGCCCGGGCCCTGAAGTGATGGCGGCATCGAGCCTTGACGGCACCAAGGCCTATTCATCCGATGGCGAACACGTCGGCAAGATTTCCGAGATCATGCTGGATGTGCCGCACGGCCGCATCGCCTACGCGGTGCTGACCACCGGCGGCTTCCTCGGCATTGGCGACACGCTGCACGCCATCCCATGGAATGCACTGGTCATGGACACCGACGAGAAATGCTTCCGGATTGCGGTGACGGCAGACCGGCTCAAATCCGCACCGGGCTTCAACAAGGACAGCTGGCCGAGCATGGCCGATCCCCAGTGGGGCAAGTCGCTGCACGAGTACTACGGCCGCGATCCGTACTGGGTGCCCCCGCCGCTGTAAGGCTGCGCAGGGGCTACATCCAGGTTGCAAGCAGCCAGCGCGCGGCCAGCGCGGCCAGGCCGATACCCGCCACGCCCGGCAGCAGGCGCTGCACCGCGCGTGGCGCATAGGACAGGCCCAGCGCCACGGCAAACGCGCTGGCGGTCAGCGTGCCAAGCCACGACACCGTTCCCAGCGGCCCGCCGTCGGCAGCAACGTGGAGCGACCAGGTTAGCGCGAGCGCGCCGGCACCCGCCGCGCGCAGCCCAGCCACCGCGCGCCGCGACGGCATGCTGCCGCGGCCATGGATATCGGCATGGTGGCGGTCAAGCGACAGCGCCAGTGCGGCGAATCCTGACAGCGACAGTGCGAAGGCAGCCAGCATATTCATGCTCATGCGGGCTCCTGTGTGACGGCAGCCACTTCGGCCACCTTCTGCGGCTGGCGTGACGTGCGCCGCGGTGCCGGCTGCCCGCGTCCGACCATCCAGGCCGCGGCTGCCAGCGCTATACCGAGCGTCAGCGTCACCAGGTCGAAGCCAGCCACCGCCGCCGGCCCGCGCCCCTGCAGCAAGGTCACGCCCAGGTGCGATCCGGTGGTCAGGGCGTTGAGCACCGGGACGCCCCCGAACAGCGCCGCACCCACCCACAACTGCGCGCGCCACATGCCACGCGCGGGACGCAGCAGCGCCAGCAGCGCGCAGGCGGCCCAGGCGATGAAGAACCAGCGGATCTCCGCTTCAGGCCGCTGCGCCAGTTCCACCGGCAACAGGCGGTTGGCCCAGAAGTAGCTGGCAAAGGCAATCGGCAGGCCGGCGATGGCGCCGATGTTCAGCGCCTCGACCAGGCGCAGGCCAACGCCGGGCCGAGCACCTGCAGCCAGCGCCTTGGCCTGCTGCTGGCGCGTGCGTACCGCCCACAGGATCGCCCCGGTAGCCACCATGGCGGTTCCGGCAAGACCGCACAGGAAGAACAGCGCGCGCAGGCCTGGTGACGCAAAGCCGGCGATATGCAGGCCGGTCATGACGCTGCGCGTCAGCTCTGCCGCTGACTTGTCTTCCGCGTACGCGCGCAGCATGGCGCCGCTGGTGCCGGAGAATTCAAGCGTGGACGCATCGTGTGCCAGCGTGGTCGGCTCGGCACGGGTCAGCGCCACGGTGGCATTGGCATCGCCCGGCAGGTTCACGGTGATGCGCCGCGGCGCGGCCCCCTGCCAGCGGCGCTCCGCCTGCGCCACCATGTCTGCCACGCTTGCCAGCGCGGCGGGCGTGCCCGCTGCGCTGGCTGGCCGCGGACGCAGCATCGCCTCGGCCTGGAAAGCGCGCTCGCCGCCGCGATAGGCGGCCTCGATGCCCCAGGGCATATACATGAACAGCAGCGTGACCAGCCCCGTGTAGGTGATCATCAGGTGGAATGGCAGCGCCAGCACCGCCAGCGCATTGTGCGCATCGAGCCAGGATCGCTGGCCCTTGCCGCGCCGGAACGTGAAGAAGTCGGCAAAGATGCGCCGGTGCGTGATGACGCCGCTGACGATGGCAACCAGCATGAACATGGCGCAGAAGCCGGCGATCCAGCGCGCCCACCTGGCCGGCATGTAGTGCAGGTCGAAATGCAGCCGGTACAGGAACTCGCCGCCGCGGGTCTCGCGCGCGGCCTGCAGCGGCGCGCCGGTGGCCGGGTCGAGCAAGCGGCTGTCGAACCGGCGCGGCTTGCCGTCGGCATCGCGCGGCGCCTGGCCCGGCTTGTAGACCCACCGCACGGTGGCGGCCTGGCGCCGATCGTCGGGCAGCGTGATGAACCAGCGCGCGGCATCGGGTGCCTGCCGGCTGAGGTAGCGCACCGCGTTCTGCGCCACCTGCGTGGCCGGCACCTCGGCGGCGGGCGCGGTGCGATGCAGCTCGGGCCGCATCCACAGCGAGATCTCTTCCTTGAAATAGCTGGCGCTGCCGCCGCAGAACATCAGCAGCAACACCCAGCACACCAGCAGGCCGCTCCAGGTATGGAGCCATGCCATCGACTGCCTGAAACCTGCCCGCATCAGCCGCCCCGTCCCACGGCCAGCAACGCCAACAGCAGCGCGGCCGGCAGCGCCAGCCCGGCCCAGGCTCGCCACGCGCTGCGCACCGCGAAGACCCAGACCACCGCCGCGGCATAGACCGCGAAGGACAGCAGCGTGGCCGTCGTCACGGCATCGGGCCGCGCCATCGGCAGCCACACGGACAGGGCCGCGGTGGCCAGCGCCGCCAGCGCGTAGCCGCCAGCAATGGCCGCGACCGCGCGCGAGGCCACCCCGGCGCGATAGCGCCAGCCGGAAGCGTGGGCCTGGCTCATGCCGGCACGCGCAGTACTGCGCCGCAGGCCAGGCCGGCCGTCACGGCTGGGGCTGACTGCAGCGGCATGCCAGAGACGGGGCGGCGATGGCGGGAGGAAAGTCGATACATGGCGCAGGACCGGGGCAAGAAATCGTTACGAATGATAACAATTCGCATTATTACCCTCAAGGTCGTACATTGCGCCACCGGGCCACCCTCAAAAAAATGAGACCACCCGTAAAATTTTCCTTGTAATGAGATCGATTCCCATTTACTATCCGATCACTGCCTGACGCACGACGCACCTCCCGACAGGCAGACCGGCCAGGTCCGGCGCGCCGCGGCACGCGGCAGCAACCGAAGCTGGCAGGAACGACAGGATTTCCGGATGCCGCCGCTGCGGCATTCGATACCGACTTTTGTGGGGACCGCTCCGTCACGCGGAGCGTTTGGCAGTAGCCAGTCTTCGGAAGATCGGGAAAGCAACCAGACCCCGCTTTCCCGATCGCGTCTTCCGGTGACAAGCCAGGCCATCTTTTTATTCCGCGCGTCGTGCAGGCACGGCGCGCCGCCAGGGACGGGGGCGCCAGCACTGGTCCGGCCCTGGCGCTTCAGCCTGAAATCCCGCCAAGCCATCGACGCCGCCCGTGCGCGGCGCCAGGCCGGGCGCCGCCCTGCGCGCGGGGCGCCAGCCGCATGCCAATGCCTTCCGCCATGTCATTCGAGAGCACAAACCCGATCCATCTCAAGCGCGCCGGCCTGAAGGCCACCTCGCCGCGCATGCGGATCCTTGAAGTGTTCCGCACCAGCGCCCGGCGCCACCTGAGCGCCGAAGACGTCTACCGCATCCTGCTGACGCAGGACGAGGACGCGGGACTGTCCACGGTGTATCGCGTGCTCAACCAGCTGGTGCAGGCCGACATCCTGCTGCGACACAGCTTCGAGTCCGACCACGCCGTGTTCGAACTCAACGAAGGCGGCCACCATGACCACCTGATCTGCGTCGCCTGCGGCCGCGTGGAGGAATTCCGCGATGAAAGCATCGAGCAGCGCCAGCGCCAGGTAGCCGCCGACAACGCCTTTGTCTTGCGCGAGCACATGCTGGTGCTGTACGGCGTCTGCCCGCAATGCCGGGCCGGCGCCACCGAGGCCGAACCCACGCCGGAGCTGCCCGCCCGGGCGTAAGCTCGCCGCGCACCTGACGGAGCCATCCATGGAGCGCCTGAACAAGCCCCTGTCCGAACTGAAACGCCTGATCAACCTGTGCCTGCGGCAGGAGCCCGGCTGCCACGACTGCCAGCTGCGCGCGGTCTGCGTGCACCGGCCCGACCACACCGGCTGCAACTGGAGCGCCGAAGTCGATTTCCCCGAACGCAGCGAAGCCGACGCCGTGCGCCACCTGCGCCAGGCACGCCGTGTGGTGATGATGGTGCGCGAGCAGTACAACGTGGCGGCGGGCACGGCGGCACAGGCCTGAGTCAGGGACCTCGCGTCCTGGCTCAGATATCGAGTTGCGCTGCAGTGATGCCGAGTGCGGCGGCAATGCGCTCACGCGAGGTCTTGCGCAGGCGGGTGCTGTTCTCCTGCTGCGCATAGGCTGGCTGTGAAATGCCGAGGCGCACTGCGACGTCTGCCTGGGTCAGGCCAAGATGCTCGCGCCAGGCGCGCAGAGGCGGCACGTCATCGGCTAGCACGCGACGCACGACCGCATGCGGAACCAGATCACTGGCGCGCGCATATTGCGAGAGGTAGTCCCCATAGGGAATCACGACAAACGCCGGCTTGCCATCCGGCCCGATGATCGTCTGGATGTTAGTAGGTGCGTTCATCCCGCTTTCTCACTTCCTGTATTTCCACGATTCATATCGCTCCGTCCCCGTCGGACAGCACCCGGTAGTTGCCGACTCCGAGCCGATAGCCATAGGCATGGTTGGCTAGCGCTTTGACATGTTGGCAGTTCGGCATATGCCCCAAGTCCTCAATCGCATCAAGGATCGTGGCGCGCATTGGCTTGTCGAGCTTTCGGACTTGCCTCGTGGCCTTCGTTGCCCAATATATCGAGTTCATCACTCGAATATAAGAAATTTATAAGCAATAAAGGCGTTATGGCAATGAATATAAGTTTATTCTTATCCAGAGGCGCTCAACGTTTGACCGCTACACCACCTGCCGGACTGGCGCCGTGCTCCACCCCCGCCACCGGCCGCAACACCAGCCATACCGCCACCCCGATCAGCACGCCACCCGCCGCGTGCGCCCACGACAGTGCCTCGCCCAGGAACAGCGCGCCCCAGACGATGCCGAACGGCGGGATCAGGAAGGTGACGCTCAGCGAGCGCACCGGGCCCAGGTCGGCAATCAGTCGGTAATACAGGATGTAGGCCAGCGCCGTGCACAGCACGCCCAGCCCCAGCATGGCCGCCCACACGCCGGCGCCGGCAGCGGGCAGCGTGTTGTGGCGCCACAGCGCGGCGAGGCAGAAGGGCAGCAGGAACACGGTGGCACCGACCATGCTGCCGGCGGCGACCAGCCGGCTGTCTAGCCCGCCGCGCCGCGTGATCCAGCGCCGCGCGAGAAAGCCGGAGAGGCCGTAGCAGGCGGTGGCCGCCAGGCAGGCCAGCGCGCCCAGCAGCACGTCGGTCGAGAACGCCACCGGTCCGGTGCGGGTCAGCACCGCGACGCCCGCCACGCCCAGCAGCACGCCCAGGGTCTTGGCGCGCGTGAGCCGTTCGGAAAACGCCAGCGCGCCGATCAGCACGCCCATCAGCGGGGTCATGGCATTGAACACGGCCGAATAACCGGCCGGCAGCCACAGCGCGGCGATGGCGTACATGACAAACGGGATACCGGAATTGACCACACCCAGCGCCAGCACCGCCGGCCATTTGCCCTGCATATCCCAGCGCAGCTTCAGCAGCGGCAGGCATGCCGCCAGCGTGAGCGCGCCGATCAGCACCCGGGCGAACGCGGTCGGCATCGGTCCCAGCGCCGGCACGCCGATGCGGATAAACAGGAAACTGGCGCCCCAGATGGCGGCCAGGGCAAGCAAGCGGGCGAGATCGGCGGGTTTCATCAGGGGAACCGGGAGGCGCGGGTTGGAGGTTGCCGCGATTTGACGCCTGTGCAGCGCATGCCGCAAGCCGGATTCGGACCTGTGCCCCGCCGTCGCCACGATGGCGATCCGCTTTCCGCCAGGAATTTAGGTGATGTTGACTGATTTACGACATTTTCGAGCGCCGCTCCCTGCACAATCTCACGCCAATTCGTCACTTTTCCAATCAAAAGCTTTCATCATCACCCCACGCTGGAGGGGGGCTGTTACCGGCGCGTGACAAGCCGCCTTCGATTAAATTAAACTCTGGTCTGCGCCAGAGTTAATTGACCCCTCCGACGCATTCCCGACAAGCCGCCAGGGCTCCTGGCGGCTTCTTTTTTGTCCGAACGGGTAAAATGCGCCTTGCCCGGCGCATGAGCACTGCCAGTCCAGCAGGATGACAGGTGCCGCGCCACAGGCATCACAAGGCCTGCAAACCCCGAGTTCCGGACGGCGCCTGCGTCAACCGGCGCGGCGTCTGCCGCGTTGCCAGTCCACATGAAACGACAGTTCCTGGGCCTGCTGGCCCGCGTCTACGTCCTGCAATTCGCGCTTGAAGTCCCGGCTACGGTGGCCATGCTTGCCGACATGTTGCTGGAATACGGCTTCCAGGTCGATATCGGCTCAGTGCGCCCGTTGCTGCGTGCCCTGCAAATGGAAGGCTATCTGGAAAGCGTGCTGCGCGACGGCATCGGCCGGGTCTACCTGCTGACCGAGCGCGGCCGCGAAGAGCTCCAGGCCAGCCGCCAGCGCATCGACGATCTCTACCGCCGCCTGCACGCCGGCCAGCCGGCCACCGACGAAGTGCCGCACCAGGCCTGATCCGGCCAGGGCGGCCGCCGCGGCGCGGGGAGCGTACCCGTTTCTGCGGGCCATCTCCTCGCCGCCGGGCGCGCCGTGTGCCTTACTTCTTCTCCGCCTTCCCTTCGTAGCGCTTGCTCCATTCAGCCAGGATGCGGTCGCGGTTGTCGCTCGCCCAGCGGAAGTCGTTCTTGATCAGGCGCTTCTCGTAGTCGGCGGGCAGCAGCGCGTCGGGCCTGGCAATGCCGGGCACGGCCAGCACGGCAAAGTTCTTCTCATACAGCGCCATCGCTTCACGCGAGGCCGAGAAGTCAGCCAGCTTGCGCGCGGCGTCCAGGTTCCTGGTGCCCTTGACGATGGCGGTGGCCTCGATGTCCCAGCCCAGGCCTTCGCTCGGCAGCACGATATCGATCGGCGCGCCTTCCTTCTTCGACTTCATGGCACGGTACTCGAACGCAATGCCGATCGGGAACTCGCCCTGCGCGGCCATCTTGCACGGCTTGGAGCCCGAGTGCGTGTACAGGCCGATGTTCTTGTGCAGGGCATCCATGTACTGCCAGCCCTTCTGCTCGCCCATCATCTGCAGCCAGGCGCTGACATCGAGGAAGCCCGTGCCCGACGAGGCCGGGTGCGGCATCACCACCTTGCCCGCGTAGATCGGCTTGGTCAGGTCGGCCCACGAGGCCGGCTTGGGCAGGCCCTGCTTCTGCGCCTCTACGGTGTTGAAGCAGATCGCCGCGCCCCACACGTCCATGCCGACCCATGCCGGCGGATTGGCCGGGCTGCGGTACTTGGCATCGATCGCGGCCAGGTTCTTCGGCGCATACGGGTCGAGCATGCCTTCCTTGTCCAGGATCGCCAGGCTGGAGCCGGCCAGGCCCCACACCGCATCGGCGCGCGGCGCGGCCTTTTCCGCCAGCAGCTTGGCGGTGACGATGCCGGTGGAATCGCGCACCCACTTGATTTCGATATCGGGATGCACCTTCTCGAACGCGGACTTGTAGGCGGCGATCTGGTCGGCTTCGAGCGCGGTATAGACCGTCAGCACGGTGGCGGCGCTGGCGTTGCCGGCC
Organism: Cupriavidus sp. GA3-3; assembly: GCF_000389805.1. Classification (NCBI taxonomy): domain Bacteria; kingdom Pseudomonadati; phylum Pseudomonadota; class Betaproteobacteria; order Burkholderiales; family Burkholderiaceae; genus Cupriavidus; species Cupriavidus sp. GA3-3. The sequence continues at coordinate 52,298 of NZ_KB944506.1, read as the reverse complement.
AGCATCGGCAGGGCGGCCGCGGCGGCAAGCGCCGCGACAAGGTTGGTGATGCGGGACATGGTTTCTCCTTGGGTTCGGTGAGTGTTCCGGAATGCAGGGGTACGGCGAATCGGGCAAAGGTCAGCCGGCGCGCCAGCGTTGTGCGCGGCGCAGCCAGCCGGCCGAGACCGCGTGCAGCAGCAGGGCCGCCAGCACCGAGGTCAGCAGGATCAGCGTCGACATCGCGGCAGCGGGCGCGGTGTCGCCGGCATCGTCCATGTTCAGCACCGAGATCGCCGCCAGCACGGTGTCGGGGCTGTACAGGAAAATCACCGCCGAGACCGTGGTCATCGACGACACGAAGAGGTAGCGGAAGATATCGAGCAGTGCCGGCAGGCACACCGGCACGGTCACGCGCCAGCACGTCACCAGCGGCGCCACCCCGAGCGACAGCGCCGCGGCCTCGAACTCGTTGTCGAGCTGGCGCAGCGCCGCGGCCGCGGTCAGATGGCCGGTGGTGTAGCAGTGCGCCACGTTGCACAGCACCAGCAGCGCCATGGTGCCGTACAGCGCGTGCAGCGGATTGCCGGGCGCGTTGAAGAAGAACACATAGCCCAGGCCCAGCACCAGCCCCGGCACCGCCATCGGCAACAGGAAGCCCGCGCGCAGCACGCCGTGCAGCCAGGCCGGGCCGCGCGTGCGCAGCGTCAGCCAGGCGCCCAGGAAGATCGCCGCCGTGCCCGCCAGCGCGGTCAGTGCCGACAGCTTCAGGCTGTTGCGGTAGGCCAGCCAGCCGCCGCCGTCCATATTGTCGAAGTCGTAATGCGCCAGCGTCAGGCCCAGGTTGTACGGCCACAGCTTGACCAGCGACGCGCCCAGCGCGGTGGCGATCACTGCCAGCAGCGCGGCACTGACCAGCGCCACCAGCAGCAGGCACGCGCCGTCGCGGCCGCGCTCGGGCGCCGGCACATACACCTGCGCGCGGCTGCCCATCTGTGTGCGCTGGCGCTGCTGCATTGCCATGTCCACGGCAAAGGTCAGCAGCGCGGGCGCCAGCAGCAGCATGCCGATCAGCGCGCCGCGGTCGAACTGCTGCTGCCCGACCACCGCCTTGTACGCTTCCAGCGCCAGCACCGGATAACCGCCGCCCACCACCTTGGGTACGCCAAAGTCCGTGATCACCAGCGTCAGCACCAGGCAGGCGGCGGCGAACAGGCCCTGGCGCGCGCCCGGCAGCGTGACCGTGCAGAAGGTACGCCACGGGCTGGCGCCCATCGCGCGCGCCGCCTCATAGAGGCGCGCATCGGCCAGCGACAGCGTCGCCACCAGCACCATCAGCGCATGCGGGAAGGTGTAGAAGGCCTCGCCCAGCACGATGCCCCAGAAGCCATAGATGCCACCCGGCCCGAAGGCGCCGCGAAAGATGCCCTGGTTGCCGAACAGGTAGACCAGCGCGATCGCCGGCAGCAGCGACGGCGCAAACAGCGGCAGCAGCGCGATGCCGCGCCACAGCGGCCGCAGTGCGATGCAGGAACGCTGCAGCGCATAGGCAAAGCCAAATGCCAGCGGCACCACCAGCGCCACCACCGCCAGCGACACCGCCACGCTGCGGCCGAGCATCGGCAGGAAGTTGGAGCTGGTCACCAGCGCCGCCATGCGCGCGCCCAGCGCCCATTGCCCCGCCGCATCGAACCACGCCTGGCGGAACAGCGCCAGCAACGGCAGCAGCAGGCCGACGGCCAGCCCGGCCAGCCAGAGCCACTTCATCGCGGCCGGGGCACCGTGCGCCAGCCGGGAGGCCAGGCCGGTGCCGCGCGGCGATGCTGCCTGCGTAGCCTCGGGCAGGACGGCAGTGACCGCGCGCATCATGCAAACACCCGCAACGCCTGCGCGGGCAGCGCAATCCAGAACTTGTGGCCGCCCGCGTCGGGCAGCCGGTGCCGCGCCTCGCGCGCCACGTCGGCAAACAGGGTCAGCCCCGGCAGGCGATCCGCTTCCAGCGCCAGCCGGTAGCGGTTGCCGAGGTAGGTCTGGTCGACCACGCGCGCCAGCAGCCGGTTGGGCTCGGCAGGATCCGGGTCCAGCCGCACCGCTTCCGGGCGGCAGCACAGCCGGCCGGCGGATGCCGCCGGCTGCGGCGAGTCGACCAGGAAATCGACGGCCTGGCTGCCCTCGCCGACGGTGAAGCGCCCGGCCTGCACGCTGCGCCCCGGCAGCCAGTTGGCCTGCCCGACAAAACCGGCGACAAAGGCCGACGCCGGCTGCTCATAGATTTCGGCGGGAGTGCCGGCCTGCACGATGCGCCCGCCGTCCATCACGGCAATGCGGTCGGCCATGGTCATGGCCTCTTCCTGGTCGTGGGTGACCATCACGGTGGTGATATTCAGCCTGCGCTGCAGCTGGCGCAGCTCCAGCCGCAGGTGTTCGCGCACGCGGGCGTCGAGTGCCGACATCGGCTCATCAAGCAGCAGCAGCGAAGGCGCCGGCGCCAGCGCGCGGGCCATCGCCACGCGCTGCTGCTGGCCACCGGAGAGCTGGCCCGGGAACTTGCGCTCGCTGCCGGCCAGGCCGACCAGGTCGAGCATCTCGGCCACGCGCGCGTCGCGGTGCGTGCGTCCCATGCCGCGCCCGTGCAGTCCATAGGCCACGTTCTGCGCCACGGTCAGGTTGGGAAACAGCGCATAGGACTGGAACAGGATGCCGTAGTCGCGTGCCTGCGGCGGCAACCCGGTCAGTTCACGCGCGCCGGCATGGACGCGTCCTGCGTCCTCGCGCTCAAGTCCCGCGATGATGCGCAGCAGCGTGGTCTTGCCGCACCCGGACGGGCCCAGCAGGCACAGCAGCTCGCCCTGCCCGACCGACATCGACACGCCGTCCAGCGCCACGAAGCTGCCAAAGCGCTTGCTGACCTGCTCCACCGCCAGGAACGCCCGGCCCTCCCCGGACTTGCCTGCCTGCATCACCGAATCTCCGCAATCTCAATTGAATCGGTCGCCAGCATAGGCAGCGCAGATGCCAGCCGTGTGGCAGATCGGCAAAGTATTTCGATGGAGGTATCGGGGGATTTGGGATGGGGCAGCGGCGCGGGCACGCCGGCAAGTTATGAATGGTGCCCCTGGACGATTATGACTCGCGCAGCGCAGTGGCGCCCGCAGACGTGGGGGTCGGCACCCGAATCCCCTGTTCCAGGATCTCCCGCAGCACCTGCTGCGGCACCGCCTGGCTGAACAGGAACCCCTGCAGCCCGTCGCACCCCTGCGCCCGCAGGAACTCGAACTGCGCCGCCGTCTCCACCCCTTCGGCAATCACCTTGAGGTGCAGCTGGTGGCCCAGCGCGATGATCGCCGCTGCCACCGCCTGGTCGTGGCCGGGCGTGGCCACGTCGTCGACAAAGGACTTGTCGATCTTGAGCCGGCTGATCGGCAGCCGGGTCAGGTAATTGAGCCCGGAGTAGCCGGTGCCGAAATCGTCGATCGACAGCCCCACGCCCAGCTCGCGCAGCCGGCGGAAGGTCTCGATGGTGGTCTCGCCGCCGTCGACCAGGATGCCTTCGGTGACTTCGATCACCAGCCCCTGCGGCGGCAGGCCGGCCTGCTGCAGGCAGTGCGCCACGGTATCGGGGAAGTTGGCCTGGCGCAGCTGCAGCGGCGAGATATTGACCGCGACCTCGATCTCGCTGCCCAGCGCCTGGCGCAGGGCCTGGATTTCGCGGCAGGCGGTGGCCAGGGTCCATTCGCCCAGCGGCGCCACCAGGCCGCTCTGCTCGGCGATGGGGATGAACTCGGCCGGCTGCATGGCGCCGCGTTCCGGGGTGTTCCAGGTAATCAGCGCCTCGACGCCGGTTATAGCCAGGGTCGCGGCATCGACGATCGGCTGGTAGCGCAGCCGGAACTCATCGCCGGCGAGCGCGCGCCGCAGCAGCCCTTCGATGGTGAAGCGCGCCAGCGAGGCCTCGGCCATGGCGCTGGCAAAGCGGCGCAACTGTGCGCGCCCGTCGTGCTTGGCCGCGTAGACGGCCGAATCGGCAGCCTTGAGCAGCTCGGTCAGGCTATCGCCATCGTCCGGGTAGATCGCCATGCCGATCGATGGCGTCACGCGCAGGCGCTGGCCGCCGGCCTGCAGTTCTTCATTGACGCGCGCCTGGATCTTGGCGGCAATCAGCTCGGCTTCGCTGTCGTGGCGCAGGCCGCCCAGCACCACGCCGAATTCATCGCCGCCCATGCGCGCCACCAGGTCGCCCTGTCGTACCGCGCCCTTGAGGCGGTCGGCCATGGTGCGCAGCACGTCGTCGCCGACGGGGTGGCCGAGCGAGTCGTTGATGTGCTTGAAATGGTCCAGGTCGAGCAGCAGCAGCGCCACGCGCTCGCCGTGGCTGCGCGCGTACAGCAGCAGCGCCTGCGCGCGCTCGCTCAGCTCGGCGCGGTTGGGCAGGCCGGTCAGCGGGTCATGCAGCGCGAGGTGTCGGATGTACTCGTCGACGCGGAGGCGCTCGGTCAGGTCGTAGCCGATGGCCTGGTAGCCAGGCGACGGCGCGGACCGGGGCACATCGGCACGATCGGCACCATCGGCGGGACCAGCTGGCGCTGCGTCAGCGGCTGGAGCCTCGATGGGCGCCGGCAGGGCGAACACCGCCAGCTGCACCGGCATGCGCGAGCCGCCCTTGCGCACCCAGGTCCATTCGCGCTCGTCGGTCAGGGCAAGCCGTGCCTTGGCCACCAGGGCGGGCAGCCCCGGCGGCACCGGCTCGCCCAGTTCGCCACTGAGCATGCGGGCATGGTCGGCCAGTTCGTCGGCAACATGCAGGCCGGTCATGTGCATGTGGCCGACCAGTTCCGCGGCGTTGTACCAGAGCATGCGCTGGCCAGCCGCGTTGATGCCGGTGATCAGCCCGTCCTCATCGAACGTGATCACGCAGAAGGCGGCATGGTCGAGCAGCCCGGCATAGCGCGCGGCCTGCACCGCGGCGGCCTGCTGGGCGCGCCGTTCCGGTTCCAGGTCCGTGACCGCCCACAGCCAGTGCGCCGCGCCGCCGTCGGCCGCAGGCAGGCGCGCGGCGCTGGCGCGCAGCGTGAAGCGGCTGCCGTCTGCGCGCACGCCCGCCAGTTCACGGTGGACTTCGGACCCCGGCGCAGCATCGCCGGGGACAACGCCGGTGGCGCCGGGGACCAGGGTGTCCAGGCTGCGTCCGGCCAGCCGCTGCGGATCAGCGCCGAACAGTTGTCCCGCCCGCTCGCTCGCGCGCACCACCACGCCCTGCGCATCGATCAGGATAAAGCCGTCGGCCGACTGCGCCAGGCACGCCTGCAGCATCGCGCTGTCATCTTCCCAGGCATGCACGGCCTGCGCTTCGCGCTGGCATGCGGCACGGCCCTGGCGTGCCAGCGCATGGGTGAGCCACGCCAGCAGCAGCGTGGCCAGCGTGCCCGCGGCCAGCGCCAGGTACGCCTGCCGCGGGCCATGCGCGGCTTCGAAGGCGGGGCGCGTGGCGGCGCGCAGCGTCCAGGTGACACCGCCATACTGGAACTGGCGCTCGCCGTGCAGCAGCGCCGCACTGCCGTCCTCGCGGCGCTCGCCCTCGGTCGGCCCGCCGGACAGCATCGGCCCGGGCGCGGCCGGGGAGCCCTCGTGCAGCGAGAGCTCCAGTTCCGCCGCCGCCGGGGCACCGACCGCGCGCATCAGGTCGCCCAGGCGCAGCGACACGTAGACATAGCCAAGCACCGCCTGGCGCCGCTGCGCCACCGTGCTGACCGGCGCCTCGCCGGCGTAGACCGGCAGGAATACCAGCGCGCCGTGCTGGTGCTGCGCCGCCTCGGTTTCGCGGACCAGTGCCAGGCCGGGCGTGAGCCGCGGTTCGCCGCTGTCGCGGGCGGCTTCCAGCGCCGCCCGGCGCGCCGGCTCGGACAGCATGTCAAAGCCGGCGGCGCGCGTGTTGCGCCCGTCCAGCGGTTCGATATAGAGGATCGGTGCGTACAGGTCGCGCTTGCCGCCGGGATGAATGTCGTAGTCGGCAAGGCCGTCGGCACGGGCGGCCTGCACCAGCCGCGGCACCCGCTGCAACGGCGTGAGCGGCGCGTAGCCGATCGACTGGGTGCCGGCGGGCAGGTCGTCGAGCTGGGCAGTATAGAGATAGTCGCGCCACTGCGTGCGCGAGGTGTCGGGGTTAGCGGTCAGCACGGCGGCCACGCCGCGCAGCAGGCGTTCGTTCTCCAGCATGCGCTCGCGCAGCGCGCTGCCGGCCTGTCCCAGCAGCGCGTCGAAATGCTGCTGCGCCTCGCGGCGCTCGAGCCGCTCCGCCTGCAGCCATGCCCCTGCCGTCAACAGCGCGCCGCCGGCCGCGACCAGCAATGACAACAAGGCAGGGGAAAGCGAAGTCAGTCTCATGGTCGATCAGTTCCGGCATGCAGCAGGGGCATGCCGTCTGCGTGGACGTGCCTTCGCATTAACGGGGGACTATACCGTGGCACGGGCAGCGCGCACACCCCCGCCGGGGATGGACCCGTTCGGGGGAAAGATCGCATGCCCCCCATGGCGGGGTATGGTAGGGTTGCACCGGAGATGCCCCCAAGTACGCGGTCTGCGCCACTGGTGCTCCAACTGCGCCCTACATGCCCGTCTACACACCCACGCTGAAAGCGCGCATTGCGATCATCACCACCGTGCTGGCCGCGGTGTTCGGCACCGGCATCGTACTGACCGCCCTGTACGATGCCCACCGCGACCTGCACGATGCGCTGCAGGTCCAGCAGGATTCCGTCGTCAAGCTGACCGCCAACCAGCTCGACACCGCCATGAACGACCGCATTGTGCTGCTGTCGCACCAGGCTGCGCAACTCAGCGGCCTGCTGGTGCAGGCACAGGGCGCGCAAGCCGCCGCGGCGCGCGAGCGGGCACTGGATACGCTGTCCGCAGCGATCCCGGTGCCGGCCGCGTTCAACGCGCTGCTGGTCGCCGACATGCAGGGCAACATCGTCACCCACCGCGGCGCCGGGGCGGACATTGGCGACCGCAGCTATTTCCGCGAGGCCGCCCGCTCGCTCGCGCCCGTAGTGTCGCCGCCCATCCGCTCGCGCACCAACGGCCAGATGGGGGTGATGGTGGCGGTGCCGGTGCTGACGCCGAACCGGACCTTCGTCGGCCTGGTGGGCGGCTGGCTGGACCTGTCCAGCGCCAACTTCCTGGTCGAGATCCTGCACAACCGCCTTGGCACCACCGGCTACTACTGCCTGGTATCGGCCGGCCCCAAGCCGGTCTATATCCGCCATCCCGATCCCGCGCAGGCGCGCCAGCCGGCGCTGGCCGTGGCCGATACCTGCGGCGAGGATGACAGCCCCGCGCCGCTGGAATTCCTCACGCCGGCGCGGCCGGTGATCGCGCGCTACCTGATGTCGAGCACCGGCTGGGAACTGGTGGCGCTGCTGCCCGCGCGCGAGGCCTACGCACCGCTGCACCAGATGCAGCAGCGCTTCCTGGGCATGGCCGGGGTGGCCATGGCGGCGGTAGCCCTGCTGATCTGGCTGGCGGTGCGGCGCCAGCTGGCGCCGCTGGCGCGCCTGCACAAGGTGGTACAGGCCAGCGCCAACGACCTGTCCGCGTTCGAGCGGCTGCCAACACGGCAGCAGCGCGACGAGATCGGCGACCTGACGCGCGCCTTCATCAAGCTGATGCGCGACGTGCGCGAGCGCCGCCAGGCGCTGGACCGCAGCGAACGGCGCCTGCGCGCGGTGACCGACACGCTGCCGTCGCTGCTGGCCTTTATCGACACCGATGAGCGCTATGTGTTCAACAACCAGGCCTACGAACGTGTCTTCGGCCTGAAGCCGGAGGAACTGCGCGGCAGGCACGTGCGCGAAATCCTGGGCGAGGCCCGCTACGCGCGCGTGCAGCCCTTCATGCAGCGCGCGCTGGCGGGCACTGCGGTGACCTTCGAAACCGAAGACAGCGACCCCGAATACCACTGCATGGAGAGCAGCCTGCGCCCGGAATGGAGCGCCGACGGCAGCGAGGTGGTGGGCGTGCATATCCACGTGCAAGACATCACGCAGCGCAAGCTGGAGACGCAGCGCCTGGCGCGCATGTCGCGCACCGACCACCTGACACAGCTGATGAACCGCAGCGCCTTCGAGGGCCAGCTGCATGCGGCGATGGTGCGCAGCCGCGAGCATGGCACGCTGATGGCCCTGCTGTACCTGGACATGGACCGCTTCAAGGCCGTCAACGATATCCACGGCCACGCCGCCGGCGACCAGCTGCTGCAGACCTTTGCCCAGCGCGTGCGCCGCTGCGTGCGCGAGCGCGACACCGTCGCCAGGCTGGGTGGCGACGAGTTCGCGGTGGTGCTCGAAGACATGACCCAGCCCGCCGCGGCACGCCGCGTGGCGCAGGCCATCCTGCAGGCGATGGACGAGCCCTTCTACTTCGAGGGCGTATCCGCCGACGTTGACGTCAGCATCGGCGTGGCGCTCTACCACGGCGGCCCGGCGCAGGACCGCGAACTGATGCGGCTGGCGGACGTGCTGCTATACCGCGCCAAGGGCGCGGGCCGCGGGCGCTATGAGATCGGCCCGCCGGAACTGGCGGGCGAGCTCAGCCCGCAGTAGGCGGCCCCGGCCGGGGGCTCAGTGGATAGTGCCGCCGGGCTTGTCCGACGCCGCGCCGCCGGCCCCCTCGGGCTCGAACGGCACGTGGCGGCCATCGCTGGACTGGTAGCCCAGCTGCGCATCGGCGCCCAGCATCTTCTCCCACGCGATCATGGCCTGGGCCACCGCATCGGGCGCGCCCTTGAACACCACCACGTCGTTGCCGCAGCCGGGGCATTCGCCGCCGAACACGGCATCGATGCCGGGCAGGCCCGGCACGTCGAGCGCGTCGAATTGCGCGAACGCGGTCTTGCAGTGCCCGCAGACCAACTGGGCGGGGCGCAAGGCCTCGATCTTTGCGCGTGCCTGTGCCGCACGCTCCTCGGGGGTTCCCCGCCGTTTTGCCTCGCCCATGATGTGCCTTCCTTCCCCGTGCTGCCGGTGTGTGTTTGCATCGGCCCCGCCAGTGCGGCCGGACCCGTGCCTGTTAGATGCGCAATGCGGGCCGGTGGTGCCCGGCCATGGTCGCAGGTGACGGCGGCGCTGCGTGCGCGCCGTCGCCGATCTGCTGCGCTCAGTTGGCATTGTAACCAGCGGCGCGCAGCAAATACCGGGCCGACAGGAACCGGCAGCGCCTGCTATTGTGGATAACGATGCCTCGTGCGCGTGCGGATGCGCCGCTTCCGCCACCGTGGGCATGCTGGTCCCCATCCACCTACCCCGAAGGAGGACGTTCCATGATCCGACCCACCGTGCAGGAAAACGCCGCCCGCTACGCCGACTGCATTGCCGCCTGCAATGCCGCATCCGCTGCCGCACTCAAGTGCGCCGCGGCCTGCCTGGAAGAACAGGACGTGCGCAAGATGGCGCGCTGCATCGCGCTGGACATGGATTGCGCCGGCATCGCCCAGCTGGCCGCGTCCTATATGCTGCGCAACAGCGAGTTCGCGACGCTGGTGTGCGAAGACTGCGCCGAAGTCTGCAAGTGGTGCAAGGAGGAATGCGAGCACCATGACAACGAGCACTGCCAGGAATGCGCCCGCGCCTGCGCAGCCTGCATGGAGCAGTGCCTGAAGATGACGGCTTAGCGGTCCGCGCCCGATTCCTGCCGCCCCTGCGGCGGCTCGGCCAGTGCGACGAAGGCATCGATCAGCCTGGCGCCGCGCCGCTCGCGCAGGCAGTAGAGATACTCGTGCAGGCAGGGCGAGGCATCGGTGAAGCCCAGCACGCGCAGGTCCGGATGGCTCGGCACCTCGTGCCGGGCGATCACCGATACGCCCAGGTTGCGGATCACCGCCTCGCGGATCGACTCCCGGCTGCCGATCTCCATCTGCGCGGCGGGGCTCACGCGCGCCTGCGCCAGCATGTCTTCGGTTGCGATGCGCGTGGTCGACCCGAGCTCGCGCATCAGCAGGCGGCAGCCCGCCAGCGCACTGACGGCCACTTCGGTGTGCCCGGCCAGCGCATGGGTGCGATGCACCACCAGCATCAGCGGGTCCACGCCCAGCAGCACGCGCGACAGGCGCGCATCGTCCACCCGCTGCGACGAGGTGGCGATATCGACGCGGTATTCCTGCAGCGCTTCCAGCACCTCCTGCGAATTGCCCGTCACCACGCTGACATCGATGGCGGGAAAGCGCTCGCTGAAGCCGCGGATCAGCTCCAGCACATAGTAGGGCGCGGTCGCGCCCACGCGCAGGCTGCCGGTGCGCAGGTCGCCCGAATGGCGCAGGAAGAAGTCGATCTCGGTTTCCTGCTGCACCAGCGCCTCGACGCGCGGCAGCAATGCCAGCCCCGCGTCTGACAGCGCCAGGCGGCGCCCGCCGCGGTGGAACAGCTCGACCCCGTAGGCTTCTTCCAGCGCGCGGATCTGCGCGGTGATGGTGGGCTGCGACAGGCCCAGGCGCTTGGCGGCCTGCGTGACGCTGCCGATGCGGGCCACCATGAAGAAGGACTTGAGCTGGGCGATGAGCATGCGGCCGAGGGATGTCGCTAAGGGCAAGGCAAGGCGGCGGGCGCCTGGGCGCCGGCCGCGGTGAAGCGGTATTCTAATGGACTGCACCAAGCCACCCGGTCCAACCGTCCGCTGCCTTGCATAGGAGTCTGCCCATGTCTGACCCGTCCACCGCCGCCACCCGCATCGAGAAAGACAGCCTGGGCGACGTGCCCGTGCCCGCCGACCACCTGTGGGGCGCGCAGACCGAGCGCTCGCGCCAGAACTTCCGCATCGGCAACGAGAAAATGCCGCCGGCGCTGATCGAGGCCTTTGCCGTCCTGAAGCTGTGCGCGGCGCGCGCCAATGGCGAGCTTGGCGTGCTCAAGCCCGAACTGGCACACGCGATCGAACAGGCCGCGACCGAAGTCATCGAAGGCCGCTGGCCCGACGAGTTCCCGCTGTCGGTCTGGCAGACCGGATCCGGCACGCAGACCAACATGAACCTGAACGAGGTCATCGCGAACCGCGCGATTCAGTTGCTGGGCGGCAAGGTCGGCAGCAAGACGCCGGTGCATCCCAACGACCACGTCAACGCCAGCCAGTCCTCCAACGACAGCTTCCCCACCGCGATGCATATCGCCGCCACGCGCGCGATTCAGCAGCAACTGCTGCCGGCGCTGGAGCAGCTGCAGCAGACCTTCGCGCGCAAGGTGGAAGCCTTTGCCGATATCGTCAAGGTCGGCCGCACCCACCTGCAGGATGCGGTGCCGCTGACGCTGGGGCAGGAGTTCTCGGGCTACATGACGCAGGTGGCCGATGCGCAGTCGCGCCTGCAGCAGGCCATGCTGCGCGCGATGCCGGTGGCACAGGGCGGCACCGCGGTGGGCACCGGCCTGAACGCCCCGCACGGCTTCGCCGCGGCCTTCGCGCGCGCGCTGGCCGACTACACCGGCCTGCCGTTCGAGCCCGCGCCCAACCGCTATGCGCTGCAGGCCTCGCACGATGCGCTGGCCGACCTGTCCGGCGCGCTCAGCACCACGGCCTCGTCGTTCCTGAAGATCGCGCGCGACTTCATGCTGCTGGGCTCAGGCCCGCGCGCCGGCTTTGCCGAGCTGGTGCTGCCGGCCAACGAGCCAGGCTCATCGATCATGCCGGGCAAGGTCAACCCGACCCAGGCCGAGGCACTGGCGATGGTGTGCTGCCGCGTGATCGGCAACCACACCACGGTGACGCTGGCCAACGGGCTGGGCACGCTTGAGCTGAACGCCTACAAGCCAGTGATCATCTACAGCCTGCTGCAGTCGGTGAGCCTGCTGGCAGGGGCCGCGTCGAGCTTTGCCGAGCATATGGTCGAAGGCGTCGAGGCCGACCGCGAACGCATCGCCGAACTGCTGGAGCGTTCGCTGATGCCGGTGACCGCGCTCAATCCGCATATCGGCTACGACAAGGCCGCGGAGATCGCCAAGCTGGCGGTCAAGCGCAACCTGTCGCTGCGCGAGGCGGCGATCGCGTCCGGGCATGTCACTGAGGCGCAGTTTGCCGAGTGGATCGACCTGAAGGGGATGACGCGGGAGGTGTAGCGGGAGGTATAGCGGGGGTACAGCAGGGGTGCGCCCCGGCACGGAACCGATCCGCGCCGGGGCAGGCCGGCCTTAGCCGACGAAGGCCTTTTCCAGCACGAAATGGCCGGGATGGCTCATATTGCCTTCGGCAAAGCCGCGCTCTTCCAGGATGGCGCGGACGTCCTTGAGCATGTCAGGGCTGCCGCACAGCATGATGCGGTCGTTCTCCAGCGAGAACGGCTCCACGCCCAGGCGCTCGAACAGCTCGCCCGAGGCAATCAGGTCGGTGATGCGGCCGCGGTTGTCGAACTCTTCGCGCGTCACGGTCGGGAAGTACACCAGCTTTTCGCGCACCAGATCACCCAGGTGCTCGTGCTGCGGCAGGTGTTCCTGGATCAGCTCGCGGTAGGCCAGTTCTTCAACGAAGCGGCAGGTGTGGGTCAGCACGACCTTGTCGTAGCGCTCGTAGACCTCCGGATCGCGGATGATTGACAGGAACGGCGCCAGGCCGGTGCCGGTGGCCAGCAGCCACAGCGTCTTGCCGGGCAGCAGGTTGTCCACCAGCAGCGTGCCGGTCGGCTTCTTGCCGACGAAGATCTGGTCGCCCTCGCGCAGGTGCTGCAGGCGCGAGGTCAGCGGGCCGTCGGGCACCTTGATGCTGAAGAATTCCAGCGTTTCCTCATAGTTGGCACTGGCAATGCTGTAGGCGCGCAGCAGCGGGCGACCGTTCACCTCCAGCCCGACCATGGCGAACTGGCCATTTTCAAAGCGAAAACCAGGGTCGCGCGTGCAGGTAAAGCTGAAAAGGGTGTCGGTCCAGTGATGGACGGAGAGGATGGATTGCTGGTTCAGGTTGCTCATGGCGAAACGCGGGATACAGCGGCAGGATGCAGCGCCAAAGACGGCTGGAAAGGAAGAATCTTAACGCATGCTTGGGGGCGGCGCAGGCGGAGCCTGCAACGCCAGCGCGGGATTTCCGGGATGTGCATGCGGTGCGGCCTATGCGGCACGCCCGATATTGTTGATAAATTCCGTCTAATCAATTTGATTTCCACACATTTATCCAAAGACAGCCAACATCCAACATGAGGTCATCTTCCCTTTGCTCCCAAGGAAACTGCCATGACCTCCACCCCAGCTATCTCCCGCCGCGCCGCGCTCGTCACCGGCGCCTCCCGCGGCATCGGCCGCGCCATCGCGCTGCGGCTGGCCGCCGACGGCTTCGACGTGGCCATTGGCTACGCCGGCAGCGCCGCCCGGGCCGAAGAGACGGTGGCGGCGGCGCGCGAGGCCGGCAGCAATGCCATCGCCATCCAGGGCGAGGTGGCGCAGGCGCCAGACGTGGCACGCCTGTTCGACACCGCGCAGCAGGCCTTCGGCCGGCTCGACGTGGTCGTCAACAGCGCCGGCATCATGCAGATGGCGTCGGTCGCGCCCGCCAGCCTGGACGCCTTCGACCAGACCATCGCCACCAACCTGCGCGGCGCTTTCCTGGTGCTGGGCGAGGCCGCCGCACGGCTGGGCCAGGGCGGACGCATCATCGCGCTGTCGACCAGCGTGATCGCGCGTTCCTTGCCCGGTTACGGTCCCTATATCGCGGCCAAGGCAGGCGTGGAAGGGCTGGTGCGGGTCCTGGCCAACGAGCTGCGCGGGCGCGGCATCACCGCCAACGCGGTGGCGCCGGGGCCGGTCGCGACCGAGCTGTTCCTCGATGGCAAATCGGAAGAGCAGGTGGCGCAGCTGTCCAAAGTGGCGCCGCTGGAGCGGCTGGGCACGCCCGAGGACATTGCCGCGGCAGTGTCGTTCCTGGCCGGGCCGGATGGGGCGTGGATCAATGCGCAGGTGGTGCGGGTGAACGGGGGCTTTGCCTGAGCCGTTGCCCGCCGGGGCAGAAGTCAGCCCCCGGGCGCCGGCAAGGATAGTTCGCAGCGCTGGCGCGCCAGCGTGTCGCGCGAGTAGCCGTGGCGCACGCGCAGCTGGTGCTCTACGGCGTCGGCCTGGTCCAGGCAGGCGAACACCAGGTCGTCCTTTACGCGCTGCGAAACACCCTTCAGGCGCGGCGCTTCATACGCGACCTGGCGCGCACGGCAGCGCAGGAACAGCAGCGTTTCCTGCGAGGCGGTGATCAGCTGGTCGTGCTCGATCCGCTTGCATTCGACCAGGTCCTGGGCAGGGGCGCTGGCGCCGGCAAAGAGCAAAGGCAGGCACAGCCATCGACGCAACGAGCGGTGCATGGCAAACGGGGGGCGCAGTAGGCCAGTTGAAGGTCCGGCTCGCATCATTGCCCATCCCCGCGCACAGTGCAAGCCGCAGCGCACGCAATACCCTGTTGCGTTTGGGCGCCAGACGGGCCGCAGCCAGATTCAGTGTCCAGCCACATGGACAATCGCGCGCAAACCCCGATGGCTGCGTCGACCCGGCCGGTCCATGCTGCATCGCAGCACGATCAAGGGGTGGGCAGGTCCGGCGGATCGGCTACGCTTCGATGGCAAATGCGCCGCCGTGCGCGCCAGTTCACGCCCCAGACCGGCGGGCTTCCGCCCGGCCTTCCCCCACGCTGATCGGCGGCCAGTTGCTGGCGGTGCTGGTGGTGGTGATCCTGCAGCAATGCCGCGCCAGACCAGATACCTGCATCACGAGCATTGATGCGCACCCCGCGGTGCTATGCCGCGGGACGCCGCCAAGAGCATGGCAATATACGGGGGCCGTAATCGCCCCCCTCTTTCGTTGATCACCCCATGGACCTGAACGCCCTGCGCCTGTTCGTCGACATCGTCGATGCGGGCAACCTGAGCGCGGCCGCGCGCAAGCTCAAGATGACGCGCGCCAATGTCAGCTACCGGCTCAAGGCGCTCGAAGAAGAGCTGGGCGTGCAGCTGCTGCGCCGGACCACGCGCCATGTCGAGCCGACTCCGGTCGGTGCCGGCTTGTACGAGCACGGCCGCAACATCCTGGGCGAGGTAGCCGCCGCCAATGCGCTGATCAGCAATATGGGCAAGAGCCTGAAGGGCCATGTGCGGCTCTCGGTGCCTACTGGCCTGGGCCATTCACTGCTGTCGCCGCTGCTGGTGCTGTTCAAGCAGCGCTATCCCGACATCACGCTCGACGTGGTCTTCGACAACCGTGTGCACAACCTGGTGTCCGAGGACGTCGAAGTGGCCCTGCGCATCATCTCCACCCCGCCGGATTCAGTGGTCGCCACCGAGATCGGCGAAGTCGACTGGATCGTGTGCGCGTCGCCAGCCTACCTGGCCGGCCACCTGGCGCCGCAAGCGCTGTCCGAGCTGCAGGGGCATGCGTTCGTGTGCGCGTCGCCCGAGGGGCAGAAGCTCAAGGCAACGGGCATCCGGCACAGTGGCGGCGGCGACGGCGGTGAGATCCGTGAGCAGGTGGTGCTGGAGCCAACGCTCACCTCCGAGAACTTTGCCTTCCTGAAAGAGGCGGTGCTGGCGGGCCTGGGCATCGGCATCTTCCCGATCTATGCGATCGGCGCGGAACTGGACAGCGGCGCCCTGGTGCCGCTGCTGTGCGACTACCGCATCAGCGTGTTCGGCAGCAAGCTCTACATGCTGACCATGCCCAACCGCTACCAGACGCTGGCGACGCGCTACCTGCTGAACTTCCTGAAGACCGAACTGCAGGCAGTGTGGCCGCGGCTGCACCGCTAGCGGTGCCTCCGGCAGCGGTCGCCACGGACTATAGTAGGAGCACAAGGATAACCGTCGGCGCATCCGCACCTGAGGAGCTACCATGGCCCTGGCTAGCACGCTTGCAAGCTGCCTGAGCAGCAAGAACACCCAGTACGACATCATCCGCCACCCTTATACCCTCAGCAGCATGGCCACTGCCGAGGCAGCGCATGTTCCCGGGGACCGGCTGGCCAAGACGCTGTTGCTGGAGGATGACCGCGGCTATGTGGCTGCCGTGATTCCTTCAAGCCACCATCTGCACATGGCCGCCATCTGCGAACAGACCGGGCGCAACCTGGTGCTGGCGCATGAGGACGAGATCCGCGAGATCTTCAAGGATTGCGACCTCGGCGCGATCCCGCCGGTGGCGATGGCCTACGGCATGCAGACCTATGTGGACGACAGCCTGATGGCGCAGCCCGACGTGTATTTCGAAGGCGGCGACCACCAGGAACTGGTGCACATGAGCGGCGAGCAGTTCTCGAAGTTGATGTCGGACGCTGGGCACGGGCAGTTTTCGCGCCGCATGATGTAAGCGGCGCCTTTTATTGGCCACTGGACGGCCGCCACGCGGGTTGCTAACCCGCGTGGTGGCCGTTTTGCTGCTGGCGGGCGGGTGAGCGAGGGAGACGCTTCAGCCTTCAGGCAACGCCGGCACGCTGTCGTCCTTCAGGTCCACGCCCGAGCGGCCCAAAGCCGCCGCGCCGCGCAGCAGGAAGGCCAGCCGGTCGGCGGCCTGCGCATACGGCAGGCCTTCGGGGCGCACGTTGGAGATGCAGTTGCGCTCGGCATCGGTGCGGCCCGTGCGCGGCGCATGGGTCAGGTAGATGCCAAGGCTGTCGGGCGAACTCAGGCCCGGCCGTTCGCCGATCAGCATCACCACCTGGCGCGCGCCCAGCAGCTCGCCGATCTCGTCGCCCAACGCCACGCGCGACTGCTCGGCCACCACCACCGGGCCGATGCGCCATGTCAGCGGCAGGCGCGGGCGGGTGGCATCGAGCAACGGCAGCGCGTGCGTCTGCGTGGCCAGCGCGGACAGACCGTCGGCAACCACGAACACCACATCGGGCGCCTCGCCAGGGCGTGCCGCGGCCAGCCGCGCGCGGCTGGCATCGTCCAGGCGCCGGCCCAGGTCTGGGCGCCGCAGGTAGTGCGCGCGGTCCGGCGCGGCGCTGTGCACGGCAAGGTTCGGCACCCCCGCCGCATCCAGCGCCGCGGTGACCGCGCCCACGTCCAGCGGCAGGTGCACCGCATCGCGCGCCTGCGCATGGGCCAGCCCGAAGGCCAGCACCGCATCGGTGGTCTGGCTGTGGCCGGTACGGCCCAGCGCTACACGCGCGCGCGTGAACTGGCGCAGGCGTTGCCAGGGATCGGCATCGGTGTTGGCAGGATCGGCGGGAGGCGGGCGTCTGGCCGTCATCGGCTGTACCTTACAGGCTGTGGGCCATCTGCAGCAGCGGCTGGCGCGCGGCGGGCTCGAGCAGCCTGCCGCTGGCATCGGCAATGCCCATGCGCTGCAGCCAGGCCTCGAACTCCGGCGCGGGGCGCAGCCCCAGCACCTCGCGCAGGTACAGCGCATCGTGGAACGAAGTGCTCTGGTAGTTGAGCATGATGTCGTCGGCGCCGGGCACGCCCATGATGAAATTGATTCCGGCCACGCCGAACAGCGTCAGCAGCGTGTCCATGTCGTCCTGGTCGGCCTCGGCATGGTTGGTGTAGCAGACGTCGCAGCCCATCGGCACCCCCATCAGCTTGCCGCAGAAGTGGTCTTCCAGACCGGCGCGGATGATCTGCTTGCCGTCGTACAGGTATTCGGGACCGATAAAGCCCACCACCGTATTGACCAGCAGCGGCGCGAACGCGCGCGCCACCGCGTAGGCGCGCGCCTCCATGGTCTGCTGGTCGACGCCGTGGTGCGCATTGGCCGACAGCGCGCTGCCCTGCCCGGTCTCGAAGTACATCAGGTTGTCGCCAACGGTGCCGCGCGCCAGCGCCTGCGCGGCGTCGTGCGCCTCGGCCAGCAGCGCCAGGCTGATGCCGAAGGCCGCATTGGCGCGCTCGCTGCCGGCCACCGACTGGAACACCAGATCCACCGGCGCGCCCTGCCCGATCGCGCGCAGGGTATTGGTGACGTGGGTCAGCACGCAGGATTGCGTGGGGATGTCGAAGCGGCTGCGCAGCTCGTCGATCATGCGCAGCAGCGAGACAATGGCGCCCAGGTTGTCCGAAGCCGGGTTGACGCCGATGGTGGCATCGCCGCAGCCATAGAGCAGCCCGTCGATGATCGACGCGGCAATGCCCTTGGGATCGTCGGTCGGGTGGTTGGGCTGCAGCCGCACCGAGAGCCGGCCCGGCAGCCCCACCGTGCTGCGAAAGCGCGTCACCACCTGGCACTTGCGCGCCACCGCCACCAGGTCCTGGTTGCGCATCAGCTTGCTGACCGCGGCGGCCATCTCCGGGGTGATGCCCGGCGCCACCCGCGCCAGCATGGCGCTGTCGGTTTCATGCAGCAGCAGCCAGTTGCGCAGGTCGCCCACGGTAGTGGCGCCGATGGCGGCAAAGGCCGCGCCATCGTGCCGGTCCAGGATCAGGCGCGTGACCTCGTCGTCCTCGTACGGCACCAGCGCCTCGGTCAGGAACTGCTTGAGCGGCACCTCGGCCAGCGCCAGCCGCGCGGCCATCCGCTCCTGCTCGCTGGCCGCGGCAACGCCCGCCAGCGCGTCGCCGGAACGCGCCGGGCTGGCCCGGGCCAGTAGCGTGCGCAGGTCGGCAAAGACGTGGCGGTGGGTACCGATGGTGTGGGTGTAGGCCATGCGTTCCGTTCCTGGACTCTGGAGAAAACGATGACAGCGGTGCGCCGGGCGCCTTGCCGGGCGCGATTCCCCCTAATATAGACAGCCTTTGCGTGTGCCGTGATGCCAACATCGCCTCAGCGCACACGGCCTGACTCAGGAACAACATCTGGATCGGCGAGAATCCAGAATAAATTTTGAGCAAATTGCATGCCGGAGACCCCGATGAAAGACCCAGACCCGACCGCCACCCCGCGCCTGCTGCCGGCCGCGTGGTACAGCGTCGGCACCGTCGCCTACCTGCTGACCGCCCTGGCGCTGTGGACCGTGCTCCACGCCAACCTGGTGGCGGCATTGCTGTCCGGCCTGCTGCTGTACTCGCTGGTGGACGTGCTGGCGCCGCGCCTGCAGCGCCTGCACCAGCGCCACGACGCCCTGGCCGTGGCCATCCTGTCGGCGCTGATCCTGCTGGGGCTGACGCTGGCGGGCTGGCTGCTGGTGCGCTTTGTCAGTGGCGAAGGCAATACCCTGGACGGGCTGCTCAACCATGTGGCCGACATCATCGACCGCTCGCGCGGGCAGATGCCGCCGTGGCTTAGCGATGCGCTGCCCAAGGGCGTGGACGAGCTGGCCAACACGCTGATCGAGACGCTGCGCGAGCATGCCGCGATGGCGCAGAAGCTGGGCGCCGAGGTGCTGCGCACGCTGGTGCATATCCTGATCGGGCTGGTGATCGGCGCGATGGTGGCGCTGTACCGCGCGGTGGTTCGGCCCAATCGCCGGCCGCTGGCCGCGGCGCTGGTGGCGCGCGCACGCACGCTGCAGCAGGCGTTCTCGCAGTTCATCTTCGCGCAGATCCAGATCTCCACCATCAACACCGTGCTGACGGCGATCTACCTGCTGCTGATGCTGCCGCTCTTTGGTGTGCACCTGCCGCTGACCAAGACGCTGGTGGTGATCACCTTCGTTGCCGGGCTGCTGCCGGTGCTGGGCAACCTGATTTCCAATACGGCCATCGTGGTGGCCTCGCTGTCGGTGTCGCTGCCGATCGCGGTGGCGTCGCTGGTGTTCCTGGTGGTGATCCACAAGCTGGAGTACTTCCTGAACGCGCGCATCATCGGTGCGCGCATCCAGGCCGCGGCGTGGGAACTGCTAATGGTGATGCTGCTGATGGAAACGCTGTTCGGCATCCCGGGCGTGATCGCCGGACCTATCTTCTATGCCTACCTGAAGCGGGAGCTGGCCGGCGCCGGACTGATCTGAGTGCCGCAGCCGGCTCGCCGTGGCGGTGGTAGGACCAATGCCTGCTCAGGCGCCGTCCTGCTCCACCCGGCTGCGCACGAAGTCGATATGGGTCTGCATGGCGGTGCGCGCCTCTTCCGGGCGGCGCGCGCAAATCGCATCGCACAGCGTGCGATGCTGCAGCAGCAACAGGTCTGACGCGCCGTCGTCCTGTTCGCGCAGGCCGGTGCCATTGATGGTGATGTGCTCGCGCAGCATGCCGATCACGCTGGTATGCAGGTGCAGGAACATGGTGTTGTGCGAGGCCTGGGCAATGGCGTCGTGCAGCTGCGCATCGGCATCGGCCTCTGCCTGCTTGTCGTCGGCGGCGCGCGCGCGTTCCAGCTCGGCCATCAGGGCGCGGATCCGCTTCACGTCAGCGGCATCCGCGCGCAGCGCCGCAAAATACGCGGTCGCGCCCTCCAGCACGCGGCGGAACTCCAGGATGTCGTCGCGCAGCGCGGGGTGGTCGGCCACCAGCTGGCCCCAGGGCGAGGCAATGCCGGCGCGCAGCTGGTCGGTGGCGTAGACCCCGGCACCGCGCCGGCTCTGCAGCAGGCCGCGCGCGGCCAGGCGCTGGATCGCCTCGCGCACGGTGTTGCGCGCCACCTCGTATTGCCCGGCCAGCACCCGCTCGGCCGGCAGCCGCGTGCCGGGCGGCCAGGTGCCGTCGAGCAGCGCGGTCTCGATCCGGCGCATGACCGACTCCACGCGTCCGCGGGTGCGCCCGTGCCTTGCTGCCGCTGCCGTCATGCCGTGTGTCCTCGCTCCTGAGCTTGCGCGCGTCGTCGGGCAGATTGGTCCAACCAATTTGTACCGCCGCGCGGAAGCGGGAATTATGCGCCGAAACGTGCGACCCCAGCACGTCCGGAGCGAGACATGAAGGATCGTCAGTACCCCACCGGCCCTGCCCCCACGCAGGCCTACCTGTTTGCCACCTGCCTGGTCGACATGTTCGTGCCGCAGGCCGGCCTCGACGCCGTGCGGTTGCTTGAACGCGAAGGGCTCACCGTGCACTTCCCGCGCGGCCAGAGTTGCTGCGGCCAGCCCGCCTACAGCAGCGGCAACCCCGACGCGGCCCGTGCGGTGGCGCGCGCCCAACTCGACCTGTTCAGCCAGCCCTGGCCGGTGATCGTGCCATCGGGCTCATGCGCGGGCATGATGCGCCACCACTGGCCGCAGCTCTTTGCCGACGATCCGGTGGCCGGCCCCAAGGCACTGGAACTGGCCGGACGCATCTATGAACTGGGCGAATTCCTGCTGCATGTGCTGAAGGTGGACTTTGGCGATGCCGCAGCGGCGGGCCAGGCGCAGGAGCGCATCGTGCTGCATACCTCGTGCGGCGCCCGTCGAGAAATGGGTACGCGCCAGCACGGCGTGGCCCTGGTCGACGCGCTGCCGGGCGTGACCCGCGTGGAGCATGAACG
This sequence comes from Cupriavidus sp. GA3-3, assembly GCF_000389805.1. Taxonomy (NCBI): domain Bacteria; kingdom Pseudomonadati; phylum Pseudomonadota; class Betaproteobacteria; order Burkholderiales; family Burkholderiaceae; genus Cupriavidus; species Cupriavidus sp. GA3-3. Next base: position 31,056 of record NZ_KB944506.1, on the reverse strand, counting down.
CGAGTCCGAGTGCTGCGGCTTCGGCGGCACCTTCTCGCTCAAGCATCCCGATATCTCCGGCGCCATGGTGCGCGACAAGGTGGCCTCGGCCTGCGCCACCGGTTGCGACCGGCTGGTCTCGGCCGACTGCGGCTGCCTGCTCAATATCGGCCATACCGCGGCGCATGACCGCGCCCCGCTGCAGGTGGAGCACCTGGCCACCTTCCTATGGCGCCGTAGCGGAGGTGCCGCATGAGCACGCCCGGCGCCCGCGAACGCATGCTCGGCCGGCTGCGCGCCGCCGCGCCTGCACCGTCCCCAGGCACCGCGGAACTCGACCGCCGCATCGACGGCCATTTCGAGGCACGCCGCCATGGCACGCCAGCCGTTGGCGAACTGGCCGGCGCGATGCAGGCGGCACTGCAAGGGCTGCATGCCGAGGTCTGGTGCGCCAGCGAAGCGGCCTGGCCGGCATTGCTGGCCACTGAGCTGGCCAATGCCGGCGTGAAGCGCCTGCTGCTTGATCCCGCCAGCCAGGCCGGTGCCGCACTGGCGGCCGCCTTGCCGGCCCACATCGAAGCCATCGGCTACGACCGCCCGATCGAAGCGTGGAAGGCGGAGCTGTTCGACACCATCGATGCCGGCTTCACCGTGGCGCGCTCCGGCATTGCCGCCACCGGCACGCTGGTGGTCGCGCCCGATGCGGGCTCGCCACGCACGGTGTCGCTGGTGCCGCCGCTGCATGTCGCGCTGGTGCGCGCCTCGACGCTGCACGCCGACCTGCATATGGCCGTGCGCACCGAGCGCTGGTCCGACGGCATGCCGGCCAACCTGGTGCTGATCTCCGGCCCCTCCAAGACCTCCGACATCCAGCAGACGCTGGCCTACGGCGCGCATGGTCCGCGCCGGCTGTGGGTCGTGATCGAGACCGACACTGCGGAGGCCGGGCAATGAGCCAGCACGCACTGAATTTTGTTCCGCCGCAGGACTTCAAGGCACGCGCCCGCGAAGCGCTGGACGATCCCAAGCTGCGCCAGAGTTTCCGCGGCGCGATGGACTTCCTGCAGGGCAAGCGCCTGGCGCAGTTCCCCGACGCGGATGAGCTGGAACGCTTGCGCGACCTGGGCGAGGCGGTGCGCCAGCACGCGCTGGCCAACCTGCCGGACCTGCTGGTGCAGCTGGAGGCAAAGCTCACCGCCGCCGGCGTGCAGGTGCACTGGGCCGAGAACGCCGACGAAGCCAACGCGATCATCCACCGCATCGCGGCATCGAAGCAGGCGCAGCGCGTGATCAAGGGCAAGTCGATGGCCAGCGAGGAGATCGAGCTGAACCATTACCTGGCCGAGCGCGGCGTGGACTGCATCGAGTCGGACATGGGCGAGTACATCGTCCAGCTGGCCGGCGAAAAGCCCTCGCATATCGTGATGCCGGCGATCCACAAGACCAAGGGCGATATCGCGCAGCTGTTCCAGGCGCATATCCCCGACACGCCCTATACCGAGGATGTCGACGCGCTGATCCAGACCGGCCGCCGTGCGCTGCGCCAGGCCTTTGTCGAAGCGGATATCGGCTTGTCCGGCGTGAACTTCGCAGCCGCGGACACCGGCACGCTGTGGCTGGTGGAGAACGAAGGCAACGGCCGGCTTTCCACCACCGTGCCCGACGTGCATATCGCCATCATGGGCATGGAGAAGGTCGTGGCCCGGCTGGAGCATATCGTGCCGCTGTCCACGCTGCTGACGCGCTCGGCCACCGGGCAGGCCATCACCACCTACTTCAACCTGATCTCCGGGCCGCGCCGCGCCGGCGAGCGCGACGGCCCGCGCGAGGTCCACCTGGTGCTGCTCGACAACGGCCGCACCCAGGCCTATGCCGACACGCAGCTGCGCGCCACGCTGCAATGCATCCGCTGCGGCGCATGCATGAACCACTGCCCGGTCTACACGCGCATCGGCGGCCACGCCTACGGCACGACCTATCCCGGCCCCATCGGCAAGATCATCTCGCCGCACCTGCTGGGGCTGGACGCCACCGCCGACCTGGCCACCGCCTCGAGCCTGTGCGGCGCCTGCGGCGAAGTTTGCCCGGTGCGCATTCCGATTCCGCAATTGCTGGTGCGCCTGCGCACCGAGGCCAACCGTGATCCCGCAGAGCAGGTCGTCAACCCGCTGCGCGGCCAAGGCGCCAAGTACAGCCGCGGCGAGCACCTGGTGTGGCGTTTCTGGAGCGGCGCGTATTCGCACCCGGCGACGTACCGGCTGTTCCGCTGGGCCGCCACGCGGCTGCGCGCGCTGACGCCGTCGAAGCAGATGGGATGGACGCAGCACCGCACGCCGCTGAAGCCGGCGGCGAAGAGCCTGGCGGACTTGCTGAAGGAGAAGGGGCAGCCGGAGTAATCCGTCATCACGGGCGCGAGCGGAACCGCTCGCGGCTGTGTTCACCAACAAAACAAAGATTTCCCGAAACACCACCGAAGCAGGAGACTAAACCGTGCAACCCTGGACCCAACTCTATACACCGCTGGGCAGCCTGTGGCTGTCGTCGCTGGCGGCAGCCATTCCCATACTGTTCTTCTTCATTGCGCTGGCCGTCTGGCGCATGAAGGGCCATGTCGCCGCGGCCGTGACGCTGCTATTGGCGCTGGCCGTGGCGATCTTCGCCTACGGCATGCCTGCGCAGCAGGCGCTGGCCTCGGCCGGCTTCGGCTTTGCCTATGGGCTGTGGCCGATTGCATGGATCATCGTGACCGCGGTGTTCCTCTACAAGATCGTGGTCAAGACCGGCCAGTTCGACGTGATCCGCGCCTCGGTGCTGTCGATTACCGACGACCAGCGCCTGCAGATGCTGCTGATCGGCTTTGCCTTCGGCGCCTTTCTGGAAGGCGCGGCGGGCTTCGGCGCGCCGGTGGCGATCACCGCGGCGCTGCTGGTGGGCCTGGGCTTCAACCCGCTGTATGCGGCGGGCCTGTGCCTGATCGCCAATACCGCGCCGGTGGCGTTCGGCGCGATGGGCATCCCCATCATCGTGGCCGGTCAGGTCACGGGCATCGATCCCTTCCATATCGGCGCCATGGCCGGCCGCCAGCTGCCGCTGCTGTCACTGCTGGTGCCGTTCTGGCTGGTGTTCATGATGGACGGCGCCAAGGGCGTGCGCGAGACGTGGCCAGCGGCGCTGGTGTGCGGCGGCAGCTTTGCCGTGACGCAGTACTTCACCTCCAACCATATCGGGCCCGAACTGCCGGACATCACTTCGGCACTGGTCAGCCTGGTGTCGCTGGCCGCGTTCCTGAAGGTATGGCAGCCGCGCAGCGCGTCGCAGCGTGCCGGCGGCAATGTCAGCGGCGGCACCGTCGCGCTGGCTGGCTTCGGCGGCGGCTTCGGCGGTGCGATGTCCAGCCGCAAGGCTTCGCCCTACACCCTGGCGCAGACGCTGCGCGCGTGGGCGCCGTTCGGCATCCTGACCGCCATCGTCACGGTGTGGAGCCTGCAGCCGTTCAAGGCGCTGTTCGCGGCCAATGGCGCGCTGGCGGGAACGGTGCTGAAGTTCAAGATCCCCGGGCTGGACCAGATGGTGATCAAGGCCGCGCCGATCGTGGCCACGCCCAAGGCCTATGACGCGGTGCTGAAGCTCGACCTGCTCTCCGCCGTCGGCACCGCCATCCTGCTGACCGCTCTGATCTCGGCGGTGCTGCTGCGCATGAAGCCGCGCACGCTGCTGGCCACCTTTGCCGAGACCCTGGTGGAACTGGCGCGCCCGGTGCTGTCGATCGGCCTGGTGCTGGCATTCGCCTTTGTCGCCAACTACTCCGGCATGTCGTCGACACTGGCGCTGCTGCTGGCCGGCACCGGCGCGGCCTTCCCGTTCTTCTCGCCGTTCCTGGGCTGGCTGGGGGTGTTCCTGACCGGTTCGGACACTTCGTCCAATGCGCTGTTCTGCGCGCTGCAGAACACCACGGCGCATCAGATCGGCGTGTCGGACACGCTGCTGGTCGCCGCCAACACCACCGGCGGCGTCACGGCCAAGATGATCTCGCCGCAATCGATCGCCGTGGCCTGCGCGGCGACCGGGCTGGTGGGCAAGGAGTCGGAGCTGTTCCGCTTCACGGTCAAGCACAGCCTGCTGTTTGCCGTGATCATCGGCATCATGACGGTGGTGCAGGCTTACCTGTTGCCGGGGATGATCCCGGGGTGATGAGCTAGCCGGAATCAATGAAGAAAGGCGGCCATATGGCCGCCTTTTCGTTTGCCGCGCGGCAACGTCGCGTCTAATCCAGGAACTCGTCCCCTTCGGTGAGCGGCGCATACCGGTACGTCGCCGGCGTCCGGCTCAGCTTGACCGGCGCACCCAGCCCTTTGTAGCCACCCTCCATCTCCACCACCATCTCGCGGTACTGCGTATGCGGATGCTGCAAGGCGTCGGCCACGGACAGCACCGGCGCGCAGGGCACGCCCGCGGCCACCAGCTCGTCGGCCAGCACCTTGCCATTGAACTCGCACAGCCTGGCTTCCAGTTCCGCCTTCAGCGCCACGCGGTTCACCGAGCGCGCGCCCGCCGTGGCATAGCGCTCGTCATCGGCCAGTGCAGGCAGCCGCAGGTGCTCGCACAGGATGCGGAACTGCCGGTCGTTGCCCACCGCCAGGAAGATCGGGTCGGTGGCGGTCGCCACCGTGTCGTACGGGTAGATGTTGGGATGCGCATTGCCGGTGCGCTGCGGCGTCTTGCCGCTCATGAACCAGTTGGCCGCATGCGGATGCAGCAGCGACAGGCCGGAGTCATAGAGCGCGGCCTCGACGAACTGGCCGCGCCCGCTGCGCGCGCGCTCCTGCAGTGCCAGCAGCACGCCGATCACGGCGTTCAGGCCGGTCACCATGTCCACCACCGGCAAACCCACGCGCAGCGGATCGCCATCGGCCTCGCCGTTGATGCTCATGATGCCGGACATGGCCTGGATGGCGGCGTCGTAGCCGGGCAGGCCGCCCAGCGGGCCATCCGCGCCGAAGCCGGACACGCGGCAATGGACCAGCCGCGGGAAGCGCGCGGACAGCGTGTCGTAGCCCAGCCCCCACTTCTCCATGGTGCCGGTCTTGAAGTTCTCGACCAGCACGTCGGCCTCGGCCAGCAGCGCAAGCAGGACTTCACGATCCGCCTCGGCGGTCAGGTCCAGCCGCATCACGCGCTTGTTGCGGTTCAGGCCGAAGTAGTAAGAGGCCACGCCGTCCTTGAACGGCGGCCCCCAGGTGCGGGTGTCGTCGCCCTGCGGCGGTTCGATCTTGAGCACGTCGGCGCCGTGGTCGCCCAGGATCTGGCCGCAGTACGGGCCGCCCAGGATGCGCGACAGGTCGACCACGCGGATGCCGGCGAGCGCGCCGGGGCTGGTTTGGGTCATGGCTGGTTTTCCTGTGCGGTTCAGTCAAGCTGGGCGCCGGACTTCTGCACCACGGCGCGCCACTTGCCGACCTCGGCCTTGACGAAGCCGCCAAGCTGCTCGGGCGTGGTCGACGGCGCGAACTCCAGGCCCTGCGCCTGCAGGGTCTTGCGCACCTCGGGCTGCTTGAGCGCATCGGCAAAGGCACGGTTGAGCTTGCCGATCACTTCGGGCGGCGTGCCGGCGGGCGCGACCACGCCGAAGAACACCGATACATCGAAACCTGGCACGCCCTGCTCGGCCACGGTCGGCACATCCGGCAGCGCCTGCGAGCGCGCCTTGGTGGTGACGCCCAGTGCGCGCACCTTGCCGCTCTTGATGAAGGGCATCGCGGTCAGCACATCGGTGAAGGTCATGCTGACCTGCCCGCCCAGCAGGTCGTTCAGCGCGGGACCGGTGCCCTTGTACGGGATGTGCTGGAAATCGGTGCCGGTGACGTTGTTGAACAGCACCCCCGCCAGGTGCGACGAGGCGCCGTTGCCGGACGAGGCATAGGTCAGCTTGCCCGGGTGCGCCTTGCCATAGGCGATCAGCTCCGCGACGTTCTTCGCCGGCACGGACGGGTTGACCACCAGTACATTGGGCAGCTGGCCGATCTGGATCACCGGCGCGAAGCTCTTGACCGGGTCGTAGTTGATCTTGCGGTACAGGCTGACGTTGATCGCCAGCGGCGCCGAGGTGCCGAACATCAGCGTGTAGCCGTCGGGCTCGGCGCGCGCCACCACCTCGGCACCGATGTTGCCGCCGGCGCCGGCGCGGTTTTCCACCACCACCGGCTGGCCAAGGCTGGTCTTGAGCGCAGCGGCAAGCGTGCGCGCCATGGCATCGGTGGGGCCGCCCGGCGGGTAGGTGACGACCATCATGATCGGCTTGGACGGAAAGTCCTTCTGCGCGAAGGCGGGGGCGATAAAGAGCGAGCAGGCGGCGATGGCCGCTACGCGGTGCCAGAGTTTCATGGCGTTGTCTCCTGGGTATAGGACGTCTCCCGCCTCGGGGCAGGATGGTTTTGCGGGGGATTGGTGCCGGACGTGGATCCGGTCAGAACACGTTGACCTGGTCGACCGCGCCGGCGGCACGCACGGTGCCGTCAACCGGCGCGACGGTCTCGGCCAGCCATTCGGGCTCGGCCTGCGCGGCCAGCGGGTCCTGCGGCAGCACGCGATGGCGCAGCACCAGTTGCGCCAGCCGCATGCGGCGCACCGAGCCGATGCGCCCGGCCTCCCAGGCCATCGCCACCGCGCTGGTGACGTGGTACAGCGCCGAGGCCGCCTGGCGCGCCATCAGTTCGCCGTCGGCGCCGGCATCGGCGGCTTGCGCGGCCAGATTCGCAGCGGCGGCGATGGCGCGTTCGAACACGGCACGCGCCGCCGCATGCATCGGCGTATCGGCCAGCAGGCCAGCCAGGTGTGCCTGCAGCACCGGCAGCGCGCCTTCGCGGCGGACCGCGCGCAGCACGTCGAGCGCAACGATATTGCTGGTGCCCTCCCAGATCGAGCCAAGGTGGGCGTCGCGCACCAGGCGCGGATCGCTCCATTCCTCGATATAGCCGCAGCCGCCGCGGATCTCCATGGCGTCGCCGGTGACCTTGCGCGCATCGCGGCAGGCGCGGAACTTGATCAGCGGCGTCAGGATGCGCATCAGCGGGTAGGCGTCGGCCTCGCCGGCATCTGCGCGGCGCAGCGCTTCGGCGGTCTGGAACACCATGGTGCGCGCCTGCTCGGTGGGCAGGGTCAGCTTGAGCAGCTGGCGGCGCATCAGCGGCATGTCCTGCAGGCGCTTGCCGAACGCCTGGCGCTCGCGTGCGATGAACAGGCCCTCGGTCAGCGCGCGGCGCATCAGGCCGGCGGCGCGCACGCCGTTGGACAGGCGCGAGTTGTTGATCATGTCGGCCATCTGCACGAAGCCGCGGCCGGGTTCGCCGACCAGCCAGGCATGCGCGCCTTCCAGCCGGATCTCGCCGCTGGCCATCGAGCGCGTGCCCAGCTTGTCCTTCAGGCGGATGATGCGGTAGTGGTTGTCGCTGCCATCGGCCAGCTTGCGCGGCAGCAGGAACAGCGACACGCCCTTGTGGCCCGGCACGGCGTTGCCGGCCTCATCCTCCACGCGCGCCAGCACCATCGCCAGCGCGGCATCGGGGTTGGAGCAGAACCACTTGTCGCCCAGCAGGCGCCAGCCGCCCTCGGCCGAAGCGTCGCGCACCGCGCGGGTGGCAGTGGCGGCGACGTCGGAGCCGGCGCCCTGCTCGGTCATGAACATCGCGCCCTGGTGCAGATCATCGAACACCTGGGTGGTCAGGTTGGGCAGGTAGCGCCCGACCAGCGCCGGGTCGCCGAACTTGCGCAGCGTGCGCGTCAGCGAATCGGTCATCGAGAGCGGGCAGCACAGGCCGAACTCGGCCTGCACAAACAGATATGTGAGTGCATACTTAGCCGCTGGCGGCATGGGCTTGTCCCAGCCCAGCACCCCGCCGCGGTGCGACGCCGCCGCCAGGCCGAATTCGGCAAAGGCCACGCGCTCCATCTCCACATAGGCCGGATGCTTGTCGATGCGCTGCGCATCCACGCCCGCGCGGGTACGGTAGGTGAGTTCGGGGGGATGGCGGTCGGCCACGCCGGCCAGTTCGTCGAGCACGCCGCCGGCCAGCGCACCCATGCGCTCCAGGTGCGGCAGCAGGTGGTTGAACAGGTCGGGCGGCAGGTAGAGCGGCAGCAGCGCGCGCAGGTCGGGGTCGGCGGCAAACAGGCTGCCGCCCTGGCGGTCCGGTACCGGGTGGGCAGCGGCCGGTGCGGCGCAAGGGGCTTGAAGTGTGGTGTCGCGCACGGCGCTGGATGGCATGGCGGGTCTCCTGGGATTGGACGGTGCCGGCTTGCGGCCCCTTTGACCTCCATTATTGAAACCCCAAGGATTCGCGTCTAATTCTAAAATTGGCTTGATCAATATGAATTCTGTATCGCCATGGAATTCCGCCACCTGCGTTACTTCCTCGTGCTGGCCGAGGAACTGCACTTCGGGCGTGCCGCGCGCCGGCTTGCCATTTCCCAGCCGCCGCTGTCGCTCAATATCCAGCAGCTGGAGGCCTCGGTCGGGGCGCGGCTGTTCGACCGCGACAGCCGCGGCGTGCGGCTGACCGCGGCCGGACGGGCCTTCCGCGAATCGGCCACGGCGCTGCTGGCGCAGGCCGAGGCGGCGCGGGTGCTGGCACGCGAGATCGAGGCGGGCGCGATCGGGCGGCTGCGGGTGGGCTTTGTCGGCTCGATGCTGTATCGCGGCTTGCCACAGACGCTGCGCGCGTTCCAGGCGGCCTATCCCGGCATCCAGGTGGCGCTGACCGAGCTCAACTCGCAGGAGCAGATCGACGCGCTGCTGCACGACGAACTCGACGTCGCCTTTATCCACACCGGCCGCGTGCCGGACACGCTGCAGGCTACGCTGGTGCACAGCGAGCCCTTTGTCTGCTGCCTGCCGGCCGACCATGCGCTGGCCGCGCTGCCGGAGTTGCCGCTGGCGGCATTGCGCGGCAAGCCATTCGTGCTGTTCTCGCGCAAGGCCTCGCCGGACTACTACAGCCGCATCTTCGACATGTGCGCGGCGCAGGGCTTCTACCCGCAGATCCGGCATGAAGTCCGGCACTGGCTGTCGGTGGTGTCGCTGGTGTCGCAGGGAATGGGCGTGGCGGTGGTGCCGGCGGCGCTGGCGCGCTCCGGCATGGCCGGGGCCGCGTTCCGGCCACTGGCCGACGCGTCGGTGCGCTCGGAGGTCTACTGCGCGTGGAAGACGGCGCCGGACCATCCGGCGCGCGACCATTTCGTCGGCATGGTGCGGGAGATGACAGCCGCCGCCCATGGCAGCCCCAAAGAAAAAGCCACCGGTCCATAGACCGATGGCTTGTGAAGTACGCGTGGAACGGGGTGTTCAGCGTGCTTGAAGCTTAACCCTGCCCGCTTACGGCATCCAATAACGCAAATGCAGTAATTGATCGGCGCTGCAGGAGGCTGGTTGCATTCGGCTTCGCAAAGCCGAACTGCGCTGCATCAGGCTGAATTCATGCGCAGCCTTCTACACTTTTACCAGCGCCCTGCGGCACCGGTCGCGCGTGACGCCAGGCCCGGGAAATGTTGCCAAGGCCGCCCGCGCCCCCCAGCCACCCATACCCCGAACGGTTATCATTTGCCTCCTGCGGCGCAATGACGGCGGCAGCAGGCCGGCGTGCCCGCCCTTTGAGGGGCAACGCCATGCCTCAATTACGATACAATGAAAACGATTTTCATTTACACACCCCGGCGTGGTCGCGCTGACCGCTTGGCGGCAGACCGCGCCACGGACTGGAAGCATGATGCGGTTGTCTGAACTTCCACGGCGCACGCCCGCCGTTGTGCAATCGGTGGACGACGCCACCCCGGGAGACCCGGTCGCGCGCCGCCTGCGCGAACTGGGCTTCGTCCCCGGTGAAGCCGTACAGATCATCGCCTACGGCCCCTTCGGCATGGACCCGCTGGTGGCACAGGTAGGCTTCACCCGCTTTGCGCTGCGCCGCTCGGAAGCGGCACGCATCGGCGTAGAGGTCGCCAGCGCCTCGGTCACCAGCATCGCCCCCGCCACGCAGGGCGGCGACCAGACCGCCAAACCGTCCGCAAAACGGACTGCCTGAGCCTTCCCCCGGATTATGTCTGCAGCTCCTTCCACTTCCGCCCTGCGCATTGCGCTGGTCGGCAATCCCAATTGCGGCAAGACCGCACTGTTCAACCGCCTGACCGGCAGCCGCCAGAAGGTGGCCAACTATGCGGGCGTGACCGTCGAGCGCAAGGAAGGCTACTTCGTGTCGCCGGCCGGGCGCCAGGTGCGCATCCTGGACCTGCCGGGCGCCTACAGCCTGCACGCGGCCAGCCTCGATGAAGCCATCACGCGCGATGTCTGCCTGGGCAGGCGTGCCGGCGAGCAGCGCCCGGACCTGCTGGTGTCGGTGGTCGATGCGACCAACCTGCGCCTGCACCTGCGCTTCGTGCTGGAACTGCGCCGCCTGGGCCTGCCCATGGTGGTCGTGCTCAATATGAGCGACGCCGCCGCGCGGCGCGGCATCCAGATCGATCGCGACAAGCTGTCGGCCGCGCTGGGCGTGCCGGTGGTCAGCACCGTGGCGGTGAAGCGCGACGGCGCCGCGACACTGGTCAGCCTGCTTGACGACACCCTGCCGCCGGCCCCGCCGGTCACGCCGGAACCCGCCAACGACATTGACGTGCATGCCGAGGTCAACCGCCTGCTGGCGGCCGCGGTCAGCATGCCGGCGCGCACCGCCGCGCTGGATGACCGCCTCGACCGCATCGTGCTGCATCCGGTGATCGGCCTGCTGCTGCTGGCGCTGCTGCTGTTCCTGATGTTCCAGGCGGTGTTCTCGTGGGCCGAGCCGTTGATGGACGGCATCGAGGGCGGTGTGCACTGGGTCGGCGAGATGCTGGGCGCCTACCTGCCCGACGGCATGCTCAAGAGCCTGCTGGTCGACGGCCTGGTCGCAGGCCTGGGCAGCGTGGTGGTGTTCCTGCCGCAGATCCTGATCCTGTTTCTGTTCATCCTGACGCTGGAGGAATCCGGCTACCTGCCGCGCGCGGCCTTCCTGCTGGACCGCCTGATGATGGGCGCGGGGCTGTCGGGGCGCTCGTTTATCCCGTTGCTGTCCAGCTTTGCCTGCGCCATCCCCGGCATCATGGCCACGCGCACCATCCAGGACCCGCGCGACCGGCTCACCACCATCCTGGTGGCGCCGCTGATGACCTGCTCGGCACGGCTGCCGGTGTATGCGCTGCTGATCGGCGCCTTCATCCCCGAGCGCACCGTGATGGGCCTGTTCAACCTGCAGGGGCTGGTGCTGTTCGCGCTGTACGTGGCCGGCATCGTCAGCGCGCTGGTGGTGGCCTACGCGCTCAAGTTCTTCCGCCGCGACCGCACCGACCATCCGCTGCTGATGGAGCTGCCGTCGTACCGCATCCCCAATCCGCGCGATGTGGCCATCGGCCTGTGGGAGCGTGCCCGCATCTTCCTGTCGCGGGTGGGCAAGGTGATCCTGGCGCTGACGGTGCTGCTGTGGTTCCTGTCGACCTTCCCGTCCGCGCCCGTGGGCGCGACCGCGCCGGCCATCGACTACAGCTTTGCCGGCATGATCGGCCATGCGCTGCAGAAGGTGTTCGCACCGGTGGGCTTCAACTGGCAGATCTGCATTGCGCTGGTGCCGGGCCTGGCCGCGCGCGAAGTGGCCGTGGGCGCGCTGGCTACCGTCTATGCGCTGTCGGGCAGCGAAGAGACCGTGGCCACGCAGCTGGCGCCGATGATCGCCGCGCAATGGTCGCTGGCCACCGCGCTGTCGCTGCTGGCCTGGTACGTGTTCGCACCGCAGTGCATCTCCACGCTGGCAGTGATCCGGCGCGAGACCGACTCGTGGAAGGTGATGGCGCTGTCGGCGGCCTACCTGACCGGGCTGGCCTACCTGGCGGCCTTCGTGACCTACCGCGTCGCGCTGATGTTCAGCTGAGGCACCGCGCCGCCATGACCCTCTACCACGCCATCGAAACGCTGCTGGTCCCGCTGATCGTGCTGGCATGCGCGGTGTCGGTGATCGCGCGCTACGCGCCGCGCACGCGCGAGCGCGTCAAGGCGGCGCTGGCCGCGCGCCTGGGCGGCGGCGCCGCCACCGGCTGGCGTGCCCGGCTGGTGCGCTGGCTGGCCCCGAAAGCCGCAGCGGGCTGCGCCAGCGGCTGCGACGACGGCGGCTGCAATACCTGCGGATCCAACACCGCCGGCACCACCTCCGGCACGCAGGACAAGCCTGCCGAACAGGTGATTCGCTTCGTGCCCAAGCGCTGAACGGCGCGATTTCCTCCTCCACAGATCCACGCAGAAACGGGTACGCCCGCTGCTTCCGCCCGGCGCGGAGGCAGCGCTTTGCGCTCGCCTGCAGGCTGTCCAGCGGCGATAAAACGTGCCTGGAAGGGCTGGCACTTTCGCACGCAGAAACGGGTACGCTTTGCGCACTGGCTTGCCTGGTGCGCATATAGGGGACGTCCCGCAAAGGCAGGCTCAGCCTTGTCCCGACGCCTATGCTGGCCTGCCCCGGCAGCACCTGAAACGCTTGGCGCCGGTCACGCAGAAACGGGTACGCTTTGCCGGCAGCCTGCAATTTGCCCACAAAGCGAAACGCCCTCCGGATGGAGGGCGTTTCGCCAGGCGCGGGAACCTGCTGCTTACTTGACCGTACCGTAGAAGACCAGCTTCAGCGGCGTATTGTCGGCGACGGCATTACAGGTCACGGTAAGAGTGAAGTCGCCCTGCGCTGTGCCAGTGACGTTCTTCTGATGATCCGCGACGCCAGGCGACAACTCCACCGGGCCGGTGCTGGTCCACGCCCAGTTGATGCACGCGGTGTACTGCGCATCGTCGCCAAGGTGCTTCATGCGCGCGGTCACCGGGATACTCATCGGCGGCATCAGCAGCAGCGTCATCGGATCCTGGTTGTCGCCAACCAGCGCCCAGACCGGGTTCTCGGTCACCGTCAGCGTGGCGCTGCGGCGTTCGCCGAGCCTGGTGCTGACAGCCGTCACCGTCAGGCTGCTCTGGACCGGACCCTTGTCGTTGGCCAGGCTGGTGCTGACCGTGGCGTCATGCGTACCCGCCGCTTCCGATGCGGACAGCGTGGCCGAGGTCGCCGTGTAGGTCCAGGCGCCGTCGAACTCCGCGGTCACGTCCTGGCCATCGTGACGCAGCACACGCGAGGTGAAGGTTTCCGGACGGTTGCTGAAGACCTGCAGCGCATTCACCTCGCGGCCGCCCTTGGTCGTCACCACGCGATAGGCGGCGGCGCCGTTCTTCTGCACTGTCACCGCGATCAGCCCGGCAATGGCATGCCCGTCCGGTGCGGTCACCGATACCGAGACACTGGCCGTGGCCACGGCAGTGGGTGAGCTGTTGCTCGCCTTCAGCGTGGCGCTGTTCTGGCTGGCAGTGACCTGGACCGCGGAGCCGCTGCTGGACCATGCCCAGCTGTTGACGCTGGCGGACACATCGGCGCCGTTGCTGTCGACCAGCGATACCTTGACCGGCAGCTCCTGCCCGTCGCTCATCGACAGGCTGCTGTTCGGGATCGCCAGGCTGTAGCTGAGCGCCGAGGCCGGCACCACGGTGATGGTGGCGGATTGCGCGGGCAGCTGCACCGTAGTGTTGTCGGCGCCCTTGACGCTCGCCACCACCTGGACGGTGGTCGTCCCGGTTGCAATGCCCTTGACCACGGCGCTGCCCGGCGTGGTGGCACTCGGCTCCACGGTGGCAATGCCGCTGTCGGTACTGGTCCAGTTGAAGGTGGTGTTGCCGGAGACGTCGATGCCGTTGCTGTCCACTGCCAGCGCGCTGATGGTGATCGTGCGGCCGACGCCGACCTCGCCCGAGGTCACGCTCATCTTCACCGTATAGGTCAGCGGCGTGGAACCGCCTGCGTTTGGCGTAGCGGGCGTGCTCGAACCACCGCCGCCACCGCACGCTGCCAGCAGCATGGTCATGGCAGCGCCCGCCAGCCAGGATGCCCACGTTCTCAGTCTCATGATGTTCCCCCCAGTCATGTGTTTTTTCCCGCGCTACCAGCCTAGGCACAAAGGTGCCAGCGCAATACCGGCCAGAGGACTGAGGCGCAGCGCACAGAGCATGCGCGTGATTCATCCTTTCAGCGCAGCGGCACCGCCGTTCGGGCGAGGCAAACATGACCGGCAGGGTCCCGGCCGCAACCTGGCCCCAGCCGTTTGGCGCAACCCGCGCATGGCAGTCCCCCGATCGGGCCACGTTCGCACCCGGCGCTCCCCCACGCTTGACCGGGGCCGGCCTTGTCGACTAACCTTTGCCAGTCATCCGGCTCCTGCCGGATGCGCACCAACCACGAGCGGCCCCGGCCCTCCTCCTCCAGGCACGATGAACCGTTACACCAGCACACTCAGCCAGGCTGCCGATGCGTCCCGCATCGCTGCCCGCGCGCGCGTGCTGGCTGCCCTGGCATCGGGCCGCGCCCTGCGCGCTTCCTCGCTACTGCTAAGCCTATCGACCGGTTGCCGGGCCTAGTGCCCCGTGGCAGTTCGGCAGCCTTTCGCCACCGTTTCTTCCGTTTTTCCTTTACTTCCCTTAGCGAGGAAGGAGACCCCGTATGCTCAGCAATCCCGCCACCAAGTACCACCCCGCCGCCACCGTCGACATCCCTGACCGCACCTGGCCCGCCCGCACCATCACGCGCGCACCGCGCTGGATGAGCACCGACCTGCGCGACGGCAACCAGGCCCTGATCGAGCCGATGAACCCGGCGCGCAAGCTGCGCTTCTTCGAGCAGCTGGTGAAAATCGGCCTGAAGGAAATCGAAGTGGCGTTCCCCGCCGCCTCGCAGACCGATTTCGACTTCGTGCGCATGCTGATCGAGGAGCAGCGCATCCCCGACGACGTCAACATCGTGGTGCTGACGCAATCGCGCGAAGACCTGATCCGCCGCACCGTCGAGTCCGTGCGCGGCGCAGCGCGGGCCACGGTGCACCTGTACAACCCGATCGCGCCAGCCTGGCGGCGCATCGTCTTCAATGCCTCGCGTGAAGAGATCAAGGAGGTCGCGGTCTCGGGCACGCGCCTGATCAGGTCGCTGACCGATGCCATGCCTGGCACGGCATGGGCCTATGAATATTCGCCCGAGACTTTCAGCCTGGCCGAGCTCGACTTCTCGCTGGAAGTCAGCGACGCCGTCTCTGCCGCCTGGCAGGCCGGCCCGGACCGGCCCATGATCCTGAACCTGCCGACCACGGTCGAATGCAGCACGCCCAACGTGTTCGCCGACCAGGTCGAATGGATGCACCGCCGCCTGGCACGGCGCGAACACATCGCGCTGTCAGTGCACCCGCACAACGACCGCGGCACCGCGGTGGCCGCCGCGGAGCTGGCGCTGATGGCGGGCGCGGACCGCGTCGAAGGCTGCCTGTTCGGCAACGGCGAGCGCACCGGCAATGTCGACCTGGTGACGCTGGCGCTCAACCTCTATACGCAGGGCGTGGCACCCGGGCTGGACTTCTCCGATATCGACGCGGTGCGCCAGTGCGTTGAGCACTGCAACCAGCTGCCGGTGCATCCGCGCCACCCGTATGTGGGCGACCTGGTATTCACCGCGTTCTCGGGCTCGCACCAGGATGCGATCCGCAAGGGCTTTGCACAGCAGCAGCCGGACGGCATCTGGGAAGTGCCCTACCTGCCGATCGACCCGGCCGACCTGGGCCGCAGCTATGACGCGGTGATCCGCGTCAACAGCCAGTCCGGCAAGGGCGGCATGGCCTACCTGCTGGAGCAGGTGCATGGCATCTACATGCCGCGCCGCCTGCAGATCGAATTCAGCCGCGCGGTGCAGGCCATGACCGACGACACCGGGCTCGAGGCGAGTGCCGATGATCTTCATGATTTGTTCCAGCGCGAGTACCTCGCGCAGCAGACACCGCTGCGCTATGTATCGCACCAGCTGGTATCTGACAGCGGTGGCGCCACGGAGATAGAAGTGCAGATGGTGCGCGACGGCAAGCCGTGCAGCGTGCGCGGCACCGGCAACGGGCCCATCGATGCCTTCGTCAATGCGCTGGACTTGCCGGTACGCGTGATGGATTACCACGAGCATGCGATG
Organism: Cupriavidus sp. GA3-3; assembly: GCF_000389805.1. Lineage (NCBI taxonomy): Bacteria > Pseudomonadati > Pseudomonadota > Betaproteobacteria > Burkholderiales > Burkholderiaceae > Cupriavidus > Cupriavidus sp. GA3-3. Next base: position 14,983 of record NZ_KB944506.1, on the reverse strand, counting down.
AGCGCCGGCGCGGATGCACGCGCGGCCTGCTACGTGGAAGTGCGCGTGGGCGATTCGCCGACGGGGTTCGGCGCCGGCATCGACGCCAACCTGGTCACGGCATCGCTGCGCGCGGTGATCTCGGGCGTGAACCGGCACCTGCAGGCCGGCTTTGGCGCGGCGCAGGCCCCGCAGTCCGCCGAGGCCGCCGACGCCTGACACCGCAAGCCGCCGCAAGAAAACCGGTGTGCCCCGCCCCCACGGGGCACACCCGGAAAGACGCCCTTGCGGACGCCCACGACATGCTCGGTGCCGATCCGCACACGCTGCATGCGTGCTCGGATCTTTCGCACAGCGTAAGGGGCAGCATCGCACCGCGCCACGAATAATTCCGCATGTGTTTAGAAGCGTCGGCGCAGCTGGCACACCACGGCGCCTTCCTCGCTGTAGCGCCTGCGCGACGCAGCCAGCCCACGTTCCCTTCTACTTGTCTTGGGTCAAAGCCCAACCCGGCCTGCTCGGCCAAACTGGGTCCGGATTTGATACCAGACCAAGCAGAACCTCATGAAAACACTCTCTCTCCGCACCCGGGTCACCTGTTCCGCCATCGCCGCCTGCGCCATGCTCGGCGCCTTCGCCACCCCTGCCGCCGCCGCGGACGATGCCCAGGGCAACTGGATGGTGCGCCTGCGCGGCACCTATCTCGACATGGCCAACAGCTCCGACCCCGTCGGCGGCGTCGGCCCGTCGGACCGCATCACGGTCAACAACAAGTGGATTCCCGAGTTCGACGTCACCTACTTCTTCACGCCGAACATCGCCGCCGAACTGGTGCTGACAGTGCCGCAGAAGCAGGACGTCTACCTGGACGGCAACAAGGTCGGCACCTTCAAGCATCTGCCGCCGACGCTGCTGGTGCAGTACCACTTCATCCCCAACGGCACCTTCCGCCCGTATATCGGCGCGGGCCTGAACTTCACCCGCATCTGGGGCGCGGACATCGCCAACAACTCGCTGCAGCTCGATAGCTGGAGCGTCGGTCCCGCGCTGCAGATCGGCATGGACTACAAGCTGACCAAAAACTGGTTTCTCAACGCCGACATCAAGAAGATCTGGCTGTCGAGCGATGTGAAGGCGGGGGATGTCAAGGTATCCAAGGTGAACCTGGATCCGTGGCTGTTCAGCATGGGGGTGGGTTACCGCTTCTGATCGGGATCCGACTGGCAAGAAGGGCCGGCAACGCCGGCCCTTCTTGCATTGGCGCACGGCACGTCACGCCGTCCTCAAGTTGCGCCGGGTGGCGGCGACTGCCGCCGTTCGCGTTTCCACGCCGAGCTTCTCGTAGATGTGTTCCAGGTGCTTGTTCACCGTGCGCGGGCTCATGCCGAGGATGTCGGCGATATCGCGATTGGTCTTGCCGCGCGCCACCCAGGCCATCACCTCGGCCTCGCGCAGTGTCAGGGCCGGGCCGGCCGGGGCCAGACCGCTGCACGACAGTTCCACCACGACCACGTCGCCCGCCTCGCCTGTCAACCGGCGCAGGTGAAGACTATCAGCGCCAGTTTCCGCTTCGCTGCAGAGGCGGAACACCGCGTCGCGCAGCGCGGGAGGCAGTACCGCGCCGGCAATCGCTACCGGCCATCCCTGGGCCTGCAGCAAGGCTGACGCGCTGCCGTTTATCCACAGGAGCCGGCCGTCGATGCCGGCCGCGAGCATCGGCACCGTGCTGCCGAATACGGCCTCCCGTGCGCTGCGCGCCAGCCGTGCCTTGCCCGCATGAGACCGCACGCGCGCCACCACCTCGGCAATCGCCACCGGTTTGGTCACGTAGTCGCATGCGCCGACTTCGAAACCGCGCACGATATGACCGGTATCGCCAAGTCCGGTCATGAAGATCACCGGCAGGTCCGCGTGGCGGTCCAGCAGCGCCGTGCAGGCGGCAAAGCCGTCCATGCCCGGCATGTCCACGTCCAGCAGCACCGCATCCGGCGCGAAGGACGTCAGCGCATCCAGTGCCGCGTTGCCGTTCGCGGCGGTGTGGACCAGCATGGCTTCGCCACCCAGCGCGCGCGTCAGGAAGCCGCACGCGTCGGCATCGTCGTCGACCACCAGTACGCGGGTCTCGATCGTCGGCAACGGGCGAAAGGTGTCAGGTTCGGGATGCATGGAGCGCCTCGCCAAGTGATGCGGTCAGGGCAGTGCCATCGGTCCGCGCGAGCGCCAGCATCTGCAGTGCCCACGTGGCCACGGCGCCGCCGCCTTCCGCCAGTTCTGAAAGCTGGGCCTCCAGCGCGCGCAGCCGGCCGGTGGCGCCCAGTTGCAGCAGCTCACGCAACAGGTCCGGCGCCGGGGTGAGCGCAGGCTGCGGCTGCGTCAGCGCGCGTCGGACCATCTCGACCAGATCGCGCTCACGCACCGGCTTGCTGACGAATCCCAGATAGCCGTGCAGCGCGCGCGCTTCTTCCGTGTTTTCGTGCGCGTTGGCGGAGACGATCACCACTTGCGGCGCATTGGCTTCGGCGCGGATCTGGCGGCACAGGTCCCAACCCGATGCATCGGGCAGGTTCAGGTCGAGCAGCACCAGGTGCGGACGCCACTGGCACAGCGCCGGGAGCACGCCGGCGCCATCCCCCGCCTCATGCACGGCCAGCCCGTGCGGCGCCAGGAAGCCGCGCAGCACCGCCCGATGGGCCCTGCGGTCGTCGACGATCAGCACGCGCGCTCCCGCCGGCATTGGCGGCGCGGGCGCCCGCTGCGGGCACGTCACCGCCGCGGCCACGGTCGGGAGATAGAGCCGCACGGAGAACTCGCTGCCTTGGCCCGGTGCGCTGCGCACGCGGATGTCTCCACCCATCAGGTCTGCCAGCAGGCGCACAATGGCCAGGCCCAGGCCGATGCCTTCGCGATCGTCATGCGGCGTGGCGCGTTCAAACGGATCGAAGATGCGCGCCTGGTCTTCCGCGGCAATGCCAGGACCCGTATCGCTGACCGTGATCATTGCCAGTTCGCGCTGGTGGCGCACGGTCAGCGACACGTCGCCGTGGTCCGTAAATTTGATGGCATTGGTGACAAGGTTGATGATGATCTGGCGCAAGCGCTTGGCGTCGCCATGCACATGCGCCGGCAGCTTGCCGGTCACGCGATAGTGGAACGCCAGCCCGCGCGCCGCTGCCAGTGGCCGGAACATGCGGACGAGTTCGTCCAGCAGGTCTTCCAGCGCCACCGCATCCTGTTCCAGCCGCAGCTTGCCCGCCTCGATGCGCGACAGCTCCAGCAGGCCGTCGACAAGGCTCGACAGGTGCTCGCCGGCGCGGCCGATGGTCCGCACGTCCTCGCGGCATGCGGCGGGCAGCGCCGGCGTGCGCAGCAGCAACTGCGAGTAGCCAAGGATCGAATTGAGGCCCGCGCGCATCTCATGGCTCATGCCGGTGATGAAGCGGCTCTTGGCCAGGTTGGCCTGCTCGGCGACTTCCTTGGCGCTTTGCAGCAGCGCATCGGTACGGCGGTGGGCGTCGATTTCCTTCTGCAGCAACTGGTTCTGGCGCTCCGACTCTTCCTGCGCCACCGCCCGGCTCTCATTGGCCAGCACCAGCCACCACGCGGCCACGGCAGCAAACAGCATCAGGCCGGCGCCGATCTTCAGGAACAGGCTGGCACGGGGCGCGGCAGCCAGCACCACCGGGCCGGACAGTTGCTCCTGCGTATAGAGCAGCCACAGCAAGGTGCCGAAGGCAAACACCATCCCCGCCAGCATCAGGCCGAACTTGCCGATCCGGCGGGCCATGACTGGTGGCGTGCCGGCCGGCAGCACGCGCGTGAGCGCAGTGGCGATCTGTTCCTGTGCGCTGGCGCCCGGTTTACACCGGTCGCCGCAGCGCGCGTCGAGCGTGCAGCAGAGCGAGCAGATCGGGCCGCGATAGGCCGGGCAGGCTGCCACGTCCTCCTTCTCGAACGGATTGCGGCAGATCGCGCAACGGATCACGGCGTGGCGCCGGCCAAAATCGACCGGCGTGCGCGCAACGAAATAGCGGCTGTGCGTGGCGATGGCGATCAACGGTGGCAACACGATCGCCAGCAGAAGTCCCACACCAACCGACGCCGGTCGCAGTGTGTCGCCAAACACCCCCAGGTGGACCAGCATCGACAAGGCCGAGGCCAGCATCATCGCGCCGAAGCCGGCCGGATTGATATCGAACAGGTAGGCGCGCCGGAACTCGATGTCCTTGGGAGAAAGCCCGAGCGGCTTGCTGATGACGAGGTCGCCACAGATCGCGCCGACCCACGCAACGGCCAGGTGGGCATAAAGCGCCAGTACCTGCTCCATGGCCTCGAACACGCCCATCACCATCAGCATTACGGCGATCAGCACATTGAACGCCAGCCACACCACACGGCCCGGGTGACTGTGCGTGAGCCGCGCGAACACGTTCGACCACGCCAGCGAGCCCGCATAGGCATTGGTGATATTGATCTTGGTCTGCGAGATGAGGACAAACAGTCCCGTCAGCACCACCGCGACCCATCCCGGCCAGCTCCCGCCGAGTCCGTGTGCAAAGCCAGCCAGGTACATCTGAGTGGGCTCCAGCGCATGGGCAATCGGCAGTTCCGACTGCAGCACCACAAAGGCGAGGAACGCACCCCCTGCCATCTTCGCTGCTCCCGGCACGATCCAGCCCGGGCCGGCCGCGATCAGCGCGCTCCACCAGCGCACGCGGTTGCGCTGCGTCAGCGGCGGCATGAAGCGCAGGAAGTCCACCTGCTCGCCGATCTGAGCGATCAGCGCAGCCGCCACGGTGGCCGCGGCCCCGAATGCCTGCCACGAGAAGCCATCGCCATCGGCCAGCCGGCCGTTCAGGGACAGGAATTCCGCATAGCGGTGCGGCTCGCGCCAGAGGATCAGTGCGTAGGGCAGCACCAGCAGTGCCAGCCACACCGGCTGCGTCCACAGCTGGATGCGCGACAGCAGCGTCACGCCATGGGTGACCAGCGGGATGACGACAATGGCCGACAACAGGTAGCCGACAGGCCGTGGCAGGCCGAACAGCAGCTCGAAGGCCTGCGCCATGATGGCGGCCTCGAGCGCGAAGAAGATGAAGGTAAAGCTCGCATAGATCAGCGAAGTGATCGTCGAACCCAGGTAGCCGAAGCCGGCACCGCGCGCCAGCAAGTCTATGTCGAGTCCGTGGCGGGCCGCGTAGTAGGAAATCGGCAGGCCGGTCAGGAAAATCACCAGGCTTGCCGCGCCGATGGCCCACATCGCGTTGGTAAAGCCGTAGCTCAGCGTGATGGCGGCGCCGATGGCCTCTAGCGCGAGGAAAGCAACTGCACCAAAAGCGGTATTGGCCACGCGGAAGGCGCTCCATTTTCGGAACGACTTTGGTGCAAAGCGCAGGGCGTAGTCCTCAAGGGTCTCGTCGGCCACCCAGCGGTTGTAGTCGCGCCGGATCTTGCTGATGCGCTGGACTGGCTGGCTGGCGCTCGACATGGTTGGAAGGGGCCGGGGGCACCTGGCAGGGAGTGATGCCGCGCTGACGCAAGAGCCATGCCGTGAGGCGACATGCCATTGCCGGTTGCGAAGGCCGCCGCCACACTCTCCCCCGCGTACGTTGAATGACGTATGGCCGCCAGTGTGGCGACGCAGCATGATCGGCCCGCAGGAGTGCTTTGACCAAGACGGATCAGCCAATCTCACCTCGCCTCCAAGGAGCGTCGATCATGCGTGACAAAGACAGTAGCGGTTCCCCTTCCACACCCGACGGCGGCGCGGTCTCGCTGCCGCGCCGTCGCCTGATGCAGGGACTGGCCGCCCTGCCCGCGCTGCCGCTGGCCGGCATGGCGGCGCCGGCCCATGGCGCCAGCCTGCCCACCGCCACGGTCAATACCACCAGGCTGGCCGTGACCGATACCGAAGTCACCGTCGGCCAGCTGCACTCGGCCACGGGCACCATGGCAATTTCGGAAACCGGCTCGATCCAGGCCGAACAACTTGCCATCGACCAGATCAACGCGGCGGGCGGCATCCTGGGCCGCAAGGTCCGGGTGATCAAGGAGGACGGCGCCTCCGACTGGCCGACCTTTGCCGAGAAATCGCGCAAGCTCCTCGTCAATGACCGCGTCGCGGCCGTGTTCGGCTGCTGGACTTCAGCCTCGCGCAAGGCGGTGCTTCCGGTCTTCGAGAAAGAGAACGGCCTGCTCTACTACCCCACGTTCTACGAGGGGCTTGAGCAATCCAAGAACGTGATCTACACGGGCCAGGAGGCCACGCAGCAGATCATCTGGGGGCTGGACTGGGCCGCGAAGCAGAAGAACGCCAAAAGCTTCTTCCTGATCGGCTCCGATTACATCTGGCCGCGCACGTCGAACAAGATCGCGCGCAAGCATATCGAGAACTTCCTGAAGCTGAAGGTGGTGGGCGAGGAATACTACCCGCTGGGGCATACCAACTTCAACTCGCTGATCAACAAGATCAAGGTGGCCAGGCCGGACTGCATCTACGCGATCGTGGTGGGCGGCTCCAACGTGGCCTTCTACAAGCAGTTGAAGGCTGCCGGCATCACCGCCGACAAGCAGTTCCTGCTGACCATCTCGGTCACGGAGGACGAAGTGCTCGGCATCGGCGGCGAGAACATCGCCGGCTTCTATGCCGCCATGAAGTACTTCCAGTCGCTGAACAACGCCAACAACAAGCAGTTCGTCGATGCCTTCAAGGCCAGATACGGCGGCAAGGCCGTGATCGGCGACGTCACCCAGGCCGCGTACCTGGGCCCGTGGCTGTGGAAGGCCGCCGTCGAGAAGGCCGGCAGCTTCGATATCGACAAGGTCGTGGCGGCGTCGCCCGGCATCGAGCTGAAAACCGCGCCGGAAGGCTACGTCAAGGTCGACACCAACCATCACCTGTGGAGCAGGACGCGGGTGGGCCTGGCGCAGCTTGACGGCCAGTTCAAGGTGGTGGCCGAATCTCCGCAGCTGATTCCGCCCAACCCGTTCCCGAAGGGCTACCAGTAAGCGCTTTGCCGTACCGGCGCCGGCAGGCGCCTTCCTGATCCGATGACCGCCGGAGCCGTCTTCCATGAATCTGTCCGACATGCTGAACATTGCCCTGATGCAGGGCTTTGCCGGGCTGAGCCTGTTCTCGGTGCTGCTGCTGATGGCGCTGGGCCTGGCCATCATCTTCGGCCAGATGGGTGTCATCAACATGGCCCATGGCGAGTTCATGGCCATCGGCGCCTACACCATCTTCCTGGCATCCACCACGGTCGAGCGCCTGGCGCCGGCGTGGATGCCCCATTACTTCCCCGTGGCCATTTGCGCCGCGTTTGCCATTGCCTTCAGTGCCGGCTGGCTGGCCGAATGGGCGCTGATCCGGCACCTCTACAAGCGGCCGCTGGATACGCTGCTGGCCACCTGGGGGCTGTCGCTCGGCATGCAGCAGGCATTCCGTTCGACCTTCGGCCCCAAGGAAGTCAGCCCGACGCTGCCCGACTGGCTGATGGGTTCGTGGGCGCCTGCCCCCGGCCTCGATATCCCGATCAACGGCCTGTTCGTGATGGCGCTGACGCTGTGCGTGGCCGGGCTGGTCTGGCTGGCGCTGTACCGCTCGCGCTGGGGGCTGCGCGTGCGCGCCACCACCGCCAACCGGGCCATGGCCAACGCCGCCGGCATCAACACGCGCCGCACCGACCGGCTGACGTTTGCCATCGGCTGCGGCATCGCCGGCGTGGCTGGCGCGGCCTTCACGACGATCGGCTCCACGGGACCGACCAGCGGCTCGCTCTACCTCGTCGACGCCTTCCTCGTGGTCACGTTCGGCGGCGCAGCCAGCCTCGCCGGCACGGTGGCGTCGGCCTTCGGCATCGCGCAGACGCAGTCGATCACGGAATTCTTCATGACGGGGTCAATGGCACGCGTGCTGACGCTGCTGCTGATCGTAACGATCCTGATGATCCGCCCGCAAGGCCTGTTCGCCCCGGCGGTGCGTCGCTGAACCATTGCCAAGGAGCCCGACGATGTGCCCTTCGAAATCCATCCTGCCCCTGCTGCAGCGGCTGCGCGCCGGCGGCGAATGGGCCGGCTACGCACTGCTTGCGCTGGTGCTGCTGGTGGCCATGCCGCTGGCGCTGGACGTGTTCCGCCTGAACCTGGTCGGCAAGTATCTCAGCTACGCCTTCGTGGCCGTGGGCCTGGTCATGCTGTGGGGCTACGGCGGCGTGCTGAGCCTCGGGCAAGGCGTGTTCTTCGGCCTCGGCGGCTACGCCATGGCCATGTTCCTGAAGCTCGAAGCATCCGACCCCAGGAGCACGGCGATCCAGTCCACGCCGGGCATTCCCGACTTCATGGACTGGAACCAGCTGAGCGCGCTGCCGTGGTGGTGGGAGCCGTTCCGGCACCTGCCGTTCGCGATGGCCGGCGTGGTCGCGATCCCGGTGCTGCTGGCCTTCGTAGTCAGCTTCGCCATGTTCCGGCGTCGCGTCAGCGGGGTCTACTTCGCGATCATCACCCAGGCGGTGGCGCTGATCCTGTCGGTGCTGATCATCGGCCAGCAAGGCTATACCGGCGGCGTCAATGGCATTACCGACCTCAAGACGATGCTCGGCTGGGACATCCGCACGGACAGCGCCAGGCTCAATCTCTACTTCGTCAACGTGGCTCTGCTGTTCGGCGCCGTCGCCCTGTGCCGCTGGATCCAGCGCAGCAAGCTTGGCGTGCTGCTGCTGGCCATGCGCGACAAAGAGGATCGCGTGCGCTTCTCCGGCTACGACGTGGCGATGTTCAAGGTGTTCGTGTTCTGCCTGGCCGCCGCGCTTTCCGCCATCGGCGGCGCCATGTTCACGCTGCAGGTCGGCTTCATGTCGCCATCGTTCGTCGGCATCGTGCCGTCGATCGAAATGGTGATCTTCGCGGCCGTGGGCGGGCGCATGAGCCTGGTGGGCGCGGTCTGGGGCACCTTGCTGGTCAATGCCGGCAAGACCTATTTCTCCGAGAGTTTCCCGGACCTCTGGCTGTTCCTGATGGCGGCGCTGTTCATCGGCGTGGTGGTGGCCTTCCCTGACGGGCTGGCCGGCCTCTACCGCAAGTACCTGGCGCGCCGGCGTGCCGACGATCCGCCCGCGCCGGCCGAGCGCATCCCGGCCACGACGGCCTGACCCGCGAGGCAGACACCATGAGCAATACCGACTTCATGCTGGCAGTGGAAGATCTGACGGTCTCGTTCGATGGCTTCAAGGCCATCGACAACCTCACGCTCTATGTCGACCGCAACGAGCTGCGCGTGATCATCGGCCCGAACGGTGCCGGCAAGACCACGCTGCTGGACCTGGTGTGCGGCAAGACCCGCGCCAGCGGCGGCAGCATCAAGTTTGCCAACCGCGAGCTGACGGGCCTGCCCGAGTACCAGATCGTACGCGCCGGTGTAGGCCGCAAGTTCCAGACGCCATCGATCTACGAGAACCTGAGTGTGTTCCAGAACCTGGCGGTGTCGTTCCCGCGCGGACGCGGCGTGCTGGGCGCCCTGGCTTTTCGCGCCACCGTCGAGGTCCGCCAGCGCGTGGCCGAGGTGGCCGCGGAGATTGGCCTGGCCGATGCGCTGGAGCACGAGGCCGCGCAACTGTCGCATGGCCAGAAGCAGTGGCTGGAGATCGGCATGCTGCTGATGCAAGAGCCCAGGTTGCTGATGCTTGACGAGCCGATTGCCGGCATGAGCGTGCGCGAGCGCGAACAGACCGCCGAACTGCTCAAACGCGTCAGCAAGGGCCGCGCCGTGATCGTCATCGAGCACGACATGGACTTCGTCAAGCAGATCGCCGACAAGGTCACCGTGATGCACCAGGGAAAGATCCTGGCCGAGGGTTCGATGACCCAGGTGCAGAACGACCCGCGCGTGATCGACGTCTACCTGGGCCATTGACGCGGCCACCTGCTACCGACGGAGAATCTCACATGCTCACAGTCGACAACGTGGTCGTGAACTATGGCCAGAGCGAGGCACTGCACGGCGTTTCGTTTGCCGCCGCGCAGGGCGAAACGGTGGCCATCATGGGCCGCAACGGCATGGGCAAGACCACGCTGTTCAAGGCGATGATCGGCATGCTGCCGGTGCGCTCGGGCCAGGTCTACATCGATGGCAGGGATGTCGCCCGCGACGAGAGCTATCGCCGCGTGCGCGCGGGCCTGGGCTATGTGCCGCAGGGGCGCATGATCTTCTCGCACCTGAGCGTCGAGGAAAACATCCTCACCGGCATGGCGCAGGGAAAGCGCCGGCGCATCCCCGAGGAGATCTTCGCGATGTTCCCGGTGCTGTTCGACATGCGCCGGCGCAAGGGCGGCAACCTGTCCGGCGGCCAGCAGCAGCAGCTGGCGATCGCGCGGGCGCTGGTGGCCGATCCCAAGGTGCTGCTGCTCGACGAGCCCACCGAAGGCATCCAGCCGTCGATCATCAAGGACATCGCCCGCGCGCTGGACGAGATCCGCCGCACGCGCGACATCACGATCGTGTTTTCCGAGCAGGTGCTGAGCTTTGCGCTGGACGTGGCAGACCGGCTGCTGGTCATCGAAGGCGGCCGCTTCGTACACGAGACGCAGCGCAACAGCACGGATGTGGACCACATCCGGCAACTGCTGTCGGTCTGAACCGGTTTCAACTCCCCCATCCCCGATCCCCCACCCCCTTTTCCACCCAGGAGGCAACGTCATGACGGACACCCTGATCAAGGTCGATCTGGCCGAATCGCCGTACGAGAACCCCAACGTCCACAACCGCTGGCACCCGGACATCCCGATGGCCTGCTGGGTCAAGCCGGGCGACGACTTTATCCTCGAAACCTACGACTGGACCGGCGGCTTCATCAAGAACAACGATTCGGCCGACGATGTGCGCGACATCGATTTGTCGATCGTCCATTTCCTGTCCGGTCCAGTAGGCGTGGAAGGCGCCGAACCCGGCGACCTGCTGGTGGTGGATCTGCTGGACATCGGCGCCAGGCCGGAAAGCCAGTGGGGCTTCAACGGCTTCTTTTCGAAGCAGAACGGCGGCGGCTTCCTGACCGACCACTTTCCGCAGGCGCAGAAGTCGATCTGGGACTTCCACGGGCTCTACACCTCGTCGCGCCATATCCCCGGCGTGAGCTTTGCCGGGCTGATCCACCCGGGGCTGATCGGCTGCCTGCCGGACCAGGCCATGCTGGAGACGTGGAACAAACGCGAGATGGATTTCATCGCCACCGATCCCGGGCGCGTGCCCCCCCTGGCCAATCCGCCGTTTGCCGCCACCGCGCACATGGGCAGGCTGCAAGGCGATGCGCGCGCCCAGGCTGCCGCGGCCGGCGCGCGCACGGTGCCGCCGCGCGAGCATGGCGGCAACTGCGACATCAAGGACCTGTCACGCGGTGCCAAGGTCTACTTCCCCGTCTATGTGGACGGCGCGGGCCTGTCCGTGGGCGACCTGCATTTCTCGCAGGGCGATGGCGAGATCACGTTCTGCGGCGCCATCGAAATGGCCGGCTGGGTGCATATGCGCGTGTCGCTGATCAAGGGCGGCATGGCCAAGTACGGCATCCGCAATCCGATCTTCAAGCCCAGCCCGATCACGCCGAGCTACAACGACTACCTGATCTTCGAAGGGATCTCCGTCGATGAGTCAGGCAAGCAACATTACCTGGATGTGCACGTGGCCTACCGGCAGGCATGCCTGAACGCGATCGAATACCTGAGCAGGTTCGGCTACTCGCGGGCCCAGGCCTATTCGATCCTCGGCACAGCGCCGGTTCAGGGGCATATCAGTGGCGTGGTGGATATTCCCAATGCCTGCGCCACGCTGTGGCTGCCGACGCAGATCTTCGATTTCGATATCCGGCCCAACGCCAGCGGGCCGGTGAAGATGATCCAGGGCGGCGTGGACCTGCCCCTTTCCCCCGACCTGGCCTAGCCTGGAAGGTGGTTGTCGTGATCCCACTGGCGGAGATGCAATGCCCACCTACGACTATCGGTGTGAAGATTGTGGCGATTTCGCGGTGATGCGGCCAATGTCGCGGCGCGACGAAGCCGCGGCCTGCCCGCAATGCGGCGCGCTGGCAGCGCGCGCGCTGGTGGCCGCACCGGCGCTGGCCAGCATGGCGAGGTCGGCGCGCGCGGCGCATGCGGTCAATGAGCGCAGCGCGGCCGAGCCCAGGTCATCGTCGGCGCATGGCGCCGGGTGTGGCTGCTGCGGCCCGGTCCGGCTGGCCGGGCGCACGGACGCGGCCAAGGCCCCCGGGGGGCGGCCCTGGATGATCAGCCACTGAGCGGAAGTTGCCTTTTGCGGCTGCCGGGAGCGGGGCGACTAGCGGAACGCCGGCTCGTCGAAACTGCGCAGCTTGCGCGAATGCAGCTGCTCCACCCCGTTCTCACGCAGGATGCGGATCGCCTCCAGCCCGATGGTCATATGCTGGCTGACACGCTGGCGATAGAAGGCGTTGGCCATGCCGCGCAGCTTGAGCTCGCCATGCAGCGGCTTGTCCGACACGCATAGCAAGGTGCCATAGGGCACGCGCAGCCGGAAGCCGTTGGCCGCCACCGCCGCGCTTTCCATATCGATGGCAATCGCGCGCGACTGGTTGAAGCGCGCATACAGCGACTTGGACTTGAGTTCCCAGTTGCGGTCGTCGGTCGAGACCACCGTGCCGGTGCGCATGCGGGTCTTCATCTCGTTGCCGGACAGCCCGGTCACGCGCGCAACGGCCTCCTGCAAGGCCACCTGGATCTCGGCGATTGGCGGCACCGGCACCCACGGCGGCAAGTCGTGGTCGAGCACGTGGTCGTCGCGCACATAGGCGTGCGCCAGCACGTAGTCGCCGAGCTGCTGCGAGCGGCGCAAGCCGCCGCAGTGGCCCACCATCAGCCAGCAATGCGGGCGCAGCACGGCCAGGTGGTCCGTCATGGTCTTGGCGTTGGACGGTCCCACGCCGATATTGACCAGCGTCACCCCCAGCTTGTCTTCGCGCACCAGGTGATAGGCCGGCATCTGCGGCAGCGCGCGCGGGCGCGAGGCGTCGTCGGGTTCCGCGCCGCCCAGTTCCTGCATCACGTCGCCGGGTTCGACAAAGCGGGTGTAGCCGCCGCCGTCGCTGCTGGCCATCAGGCCCCGGCCCAGCTCGACAAACTCGTCGACATAGCGCTGGTAGTTGGTGAACAGCACGAAGCGCTGGAAATGCTGCGGTGCCGTGCCGGTGTAGTGGTACAGCCGCTGCAGGGCCAGGTCCACGCGCTCGGCCGGGAACAGCGACAGCGGCCAGGCCTCGCCCGGGATCGGCTCATAGGTGCCATTGGCGATGCCGTCGTCGATGCGGCTCAGCTCGGGCAGCACGAACGATGCCTCCAGCTCGCGCGCCTGGGTGTAGCTGATGTCGGTGGTCGAAGCCTCGATCACGAACGGCAGCGGGATCGGGCGCCGGCTCAGCCCTACCACCACAGGCACGCGGTGATAGCGCATCAGCCGCTCGATCTGGTCGCGGTAGTAGTCCGCCAGCAGGTCGGGGCGGGTCACGGTGGTGCCATACACGCCCGGGTAGGCCACCGTGCCCCATGACGGCCGGCTGTCGGTGACCATGGTCTCGATATTGACCGAGATGCCCAGGTACGGATAGCACGCATGCGCGGCCGAGGGCAGCGGCTTGCCGCTGGCGAAGGCATCGAAGCGCGCGCGCACGGCGCCGACAGAAGCTTCGTAGATGTCGCGGATGCGCGCGATCGCCGCATCCGCGTCGGTGAACTCGGCAAGCTGATCGGCCGGATGTGCGGAGGAAAAGACGGGGGCGTTCATGGAGGCCATGATACCGCGCCGGCGCGCCGGCGTGAGCAGCACCCGACCCCGCCGGAAGCCAAATTGACGCGCCCGCGCCCGCTCGCTACACTCCGCCAATTGCGCGGCACGGGTTCCCGTGCCGTTCTCGACTCGCGGCGCCCCTCGTGGCAGGGGGCGGCGAGGGGCCGTACACGCTTTACTGGGAGAGCCGCCGATGGAAATCCGTAACCTGTTGCCTGACGACATCGAGGCAGCCAGACAACTACTGATCGCCAACGGCTGGGCCCACCGGGTGGGCGGCCCGGAGAAATTCGCACGGCTGGTGGCCAACTCCCAACGGGTGGTCGTGGCGGTGGAGCACGGCGAGATCGTCGGCTTTGCCCGCGCACTGTGCGACGACGTCTGCGACGGCTTCCTGTCGATGGTTGCCGTCGCGCCCAGCCACCGCCGGCGCGGCATCGGCCGCGCCCTGGTGCGGCACATCGTGGGCAACGACCCCGACATCACCTGGATGCTGCGCGCGGCGCGTTCCTCCGAAGCCGCATTCTTCGGCCAGCTCGGCTTTACGCCGTCGATGGTGGCAATGGAGCGGCGCCGGCCCTGATGCGCCAGCGCGCCCGGCGCAGCGTCAGCGGGCGCCCATCTTGCGCCGGAACTCTTCGGCCGTACCCACCTGCCGGAACAGCGGCCCGCCCGGTGCGAAGCGATCCGCGCTCGCCAGCGGCCCCACCACCACCGGTTCGAATCCCGCATCGCGCACCAGCTGCGCGGCCACATCGAGCGCGGCCTTGTCGTCGCCGGCAATGGGCACCGCCACCAGGCCGCCCGCCCGGTGGTGCTCGCTGGCAAACTGTGCCGCCCCCATGAAGTTGAAGGCCCGCACCACGCGCGCGCCGCGCAGGTAGCGCGCGGTGGTGATGCCGATGCCGTCACGCCTGGCCTCCTCGGTGATCGGGCCATCGCGGTGCTCATAGGCATTGGTGGCATCGAGCACGATCTTGCCGCGCCAGGCATCGGCATGGTCGCGGCTGAGCTGCGGCAGCGCGCCGTAGGGCGTGGCCAGGAACAGCACGTCAGAGAACGCAATCGCCTCGGCCACGGTGCCGGCGCGCGCCAGCGTACCCAATTCTTCCACCAGCGGCTTGAGTGCCTCCGGGTGCCGCGACGAGAACAGGACCGGGTGTCCGGCCTTGACCCACAGCCCGCCCACCGTGCCGCCGATGCGGCCCG
>NZ_KB944505.1:84150-109986 GCF_000389805.1 Cupriavidus sp. GA3-3 | reverse complement strand
GATCGAGACCACCGAAGGCGCCAAGTTCTGGATGAAGGTGTTCAACGACCTGAAGACCCGCGGCACGCAGGACATCCTGATTGCGGTGACCGATGGGCTCAGGGGCATGGAGCAGGCCCTGAACGCGGTGTTCCCGAACACGACATTGCAGACCTGCATCGTGCATCTGATCCGCAACAGCCTGGAATACGCCAGCTGGAAGGAGCGCCGGGCCGTGGCGGCGGCGCTCAAGCCCGTGTACACGGCCCCCAGCGCGGAGGCGGCGCTGGCCGAGTTGGAGGCCTTCGAGCAAGGGCAATGGGGTGAGCGGTACCCCCCGATCGCCGCGTCCTGGCGCCGCGCCTGGGATCAGGTGATCCCGTTCTTTACGTTCCCGCCGGCGATCCGCAAGATCATCTACACGACCAACGCGATCGAGAGCATCAGCTCCTGTGGCTGGCCCTGCGCAACATCACCGGGAAGTGGGGCAGTTCAACGCATGACTGGAAGGCTGCCATGAACCCCATGCGGGCCTGTCGCCCCCACCCCAACGCAGTTCAATCCCCCAACTCAGGCCACCCCTGCCCGCCACCGGACCCGGGCAATTGTTGCACCATGTATTCATGCAACCGCGACAGTTCCAGCGCAATGCCATCCGGAAACCCCTGCCGCCCACCCCGCTTGTCTATCAGCAGCTCAACCAGGAAAGCACGCAGAGCCGCCGGGTTGGCAGAAAGCGCAGCCAGGTGGTTGCCGATGCGCGCATAGCGGCGGCACAGCTCAACGGGGCGCGCCTCGGCCGGCAGCGATGCCAGCCACCGCATGGCGACGTCTGACAGCAACGTATCTTTCGGCGACGGCGGGCGCCGCACGCCGCTCCAGTCAGGCTCGGTTTGCACTGGCGGCGCGCCGTCCAGTACCTTCTTTGCTTCCTCAACGGTGACGAATTCAAAAGAGAGAGGTTCCATACCGGCTCCGGGATCAGGCCAACGCGCACTGCGCATTAACGCGCATTCTAGCGATTACGGCGCTTCGCGGGCTAGTTTGATAGCCATGTCTTCAATGAACCGAATGCCTCAGCCTTCGTGCGCTTGCTTCACCACCTGGGCTACACCGGGCGCGCCACATTTTCGCCGGGTTTTAAGAAAGATTCAGGGGTGATATAAGAAAACAGAAACGCCGCCCCCCTTGCCAGGGGGCGGCGTTTGCGGCTAACACACCGGCCGCTTCAGGCCACCTGTTCGCGCCGCAGCGGCAACCGCCTCACCCGCAGGTTCCGTCGGCCACGCACACGCCGCGCACCACCATCTCGCCCATGAAGTCCATGGAAGCCTGGTCGGCAATCGCGTCGCGCAGCGCATCCAGCGCGGCGTCATGGGGATCGCTGGCATTGCCTGCCTCCAGCGGCGTGTCATGCCAGCGCCGGGGTAAGGCAGCGGGGTCGATATCGACGCCGGCACCTGCCGCCAGCGCAGCCAGCACCGCGGCCTCCGCTTCGGCCATGGCGTCGGCGGACAGGTCCCTGGCGCGCCCCTGCCCGAAACTGTCGAACGCCTGATCCGGCGGCCCGCTCAGCAGCTTCCACAAGGCCAGCTCGGTCAGCGGCGAGCAGTTCACGGTGCGCGCGCCCAGCACCAGGCCATGCAGCCGCAGGCGGTTCGGCTCGCCCTGCGCGAGCCCGCCCTCGCAGCGCACCATCAGCGCGCCGCCCGGCACCGCGGCCAGGCGGAATGCGCCCTTTGCATCGGTGGTTGTGTTGTGCACTTGTCCTTGCGCATCGCGCAACTGCACGGTGGCGCCTGCCAGCGCGGCGCCGACGGCAGCCGTGCCGCTCACTTCCGGCGCATGGTCATCCCCGCATGCTGCGACCGCCGCGACCCCGCATGCGAGCACGAGGTGGCGCCAGGATCTAAGGTCCTTGCCCATGGTTGCTCCGCCTAAGGTGCCAGGGTGGCCAGCTCGCGGCGCGAGCGGTTGAACAGGCCGCGCGCCAGCGGCGTCGGGCGGAAGTCGACGTCAAGCGCCGAGATCGTGATGAACTTGGCCAGGAAGGCCGGCGTCTCCGCGATCCGCGCCAGCGCTGCCGCTTCGGTCTCCGGCGCGCCCACGTCGATCGATACCGTGTTGTCGGCATTGCGCTTGTAGGCGGTGGTAAAGGAATCCACCGTGCCAGGCGTGGTCAGGCGCACGCCGGCAGGAGTCCCGCCGGCAGCGATCGGGTAGTTGATGCTCAGCGGGTGGGCCACCGGCAGCAATGGCTGGCCGGCTGCGCGCGTGGCTTCCAGGCTGGCAATCACGCGGGCCAGGAAGGCCCCGGCCCTGGGGAACGCGGCCACGGTGCTGCCGAAGCCGGTGCGTGCCTCGGCAAAGTCCACGCCAACGCTCAGCGCGATGCCGGGCACGCCGCGGCGCGCGGCGAACAGCACGTTCATCACCGTGCCCGAGTGCGGGATGGAGTCCGACAGGTTCTCGCCGAAATTGGCCCCGGAGACGACCAGGTCCGGCGTGAAGCTGCTTTCCGGCCCGACGATCTTCAGGCCCATGGCGGTGGCGTCCACCGGCGAGCCGCTGCCCAGGTATTCCGGGTTGGTGGCATTGAGCGCGCCGCCTGCGACGAAGGTGGCCTTGACCCGGTGCACGCAGAAGGTGTCGGCGCTGCCGGCGAGCGGATCCACTACCAGCCGGGTGCGCCCGTCGGGCACGGCATAGGCAGCGCCCGAGCCGCTCTGGTTGGTGGCCGGCCCGACCGTGATGACGCGGTGGCCGGCGTCCTGCAGGGCCTTGCGGACCGCGGTGATGCCAGGTGCGGCGCAGCCGTCGTCATTGGTCAGCAGGATATTGAGCGCGTGCGCGGGGCTGGCCGCGGCGGCGAGTGCCGCGGCCGCGATACCGAGGCTAGCGAGCCGCAGGCGGGTGGGAAGTCGAAGCATGGGAACCTGTCTCCATTCTCTGGTGCCTGATGAAAGCCATGCCCGGCCGCGCAGCGGCGCCGCCAGGCTTGATCGAAACCGGGGCGACAGCGTCACGGCACCAGCAGGCCCCGTTCGCGCGCCAGCGTGATCGCCGTATCCTCGATCATGTCCTCCTGCCCGCCCACCAGCCGCTGCCGGCCGAGCTCGACCAGGATCTCGCGCGCGGGGATGCGGTACTTGGCCTCGGCGCGCTTGGCGAACAGCAGGAAGGACGAGTACACGCCGGCATAGCCCAGCGTGAGCGCGTCGCGGTCGATGCGGATGGGGTGGTCCATGATCGGCACCACCAGGTCTTCGGCCACGTCGGCGATGCGGTAGACGTCGACGCCGGTCTCGATGCCCATGCGCTCGCACACGGCCACCAGCACTTCCATCGGCGTATTGCCGGCACCGGCGCCCAGTCCCGCCGCGGCGGCGTCGATGCGGCTGGCGCCGCAGGCGATCGCGGCGAGCGAATTGGCCACGCCCATGGCAAGGTTGTGGTGGCCGTGGAAGCCCAGCTCGGTCTCGGGGCGCAGCGCCTGCCGCACGGCGCCCAGCTTCTCGGTGACGTCGTGCGGCAGCATGTGCCCGGCCGAGTCGGTGATATACAGGCAGTTGGCACCATAGCTTTCCATCAGCAGCGCCTGCTGCACCAGCGTCTGCACCGGTGCCATGTGCGCCATCATCAGGAAGCCCACGGTATCCATGCCCAGCTTGCGCGCCATACCGATATGCTGCTCCGAGACATCGGCCTCGGTGCAGTGGGTGGCGACGCGGATGGTATGCACGCCAATCTCATGCGCCATGCGCAGGTGGTCGACGGTGCCGATGCCGGGCAGCAGCAGCGCGGAGACGCGCGCCTGCTTCAGTTCGCCCAGCACCGCGCGCAGGTATTCCTCGTCGCTGTGCGCGGGGAAGCCGTAGTTGACCGAGGCGCCGCCCAGGCCATCGCCGTGGGTGACCTCGATCAGCGGCACGCCGGCGGCGTCCAGCCCGCGGGCAATGTCTTTCATCTGTTCCAGCGAGATCTGGTGGCGCTTCGGGTGCATGCCGTCGCGCAGGGTCATGTCGTGCAGGGTGATGTGTTGGACCATGGCTGGCTCCTCAGGCGTTGGCGGCTTCTTGCGCGCTGCCGGCGCGCATGGCGGCGGCAATGCACTCGGCGGTGCGGGCGGCCGAGGCGGTCATGATGTCCAGGTTGCCGGCATACTTGGGCAGGTAGTCGCCCAGGCCCTCGACCTCCAGGAAGATCGACACGCGCTTGCCGTCGAACACCGGGCCGTTCTTCAGCGTGTAGCCGGGCACGTACTTGCGCACTTCGGCAATCATGTCGTGCACCGAGGCGGTAATCGCGGCAACGTCGGGCGCATCGTCGGTCAGGCAGTGGATGGTGTCGCGCATGATCAGCGGCGGCTCGGCCGGGTTGATCACGATGATGGCCTTGCCCTGGCGCGCGCCGCCCACGGCTTCGATCGCGCCCGCCGTGGTGCGCGTGAACTCGTCGATGTTGCGGCGCGTGCCGGGCCCGACCGAGCGCGACGACACCGTTGCCACGATCTCGCCATAGGCCACCGGCTGCACGCGCGAGACCGCATACACCATGGGGATGGTGGCCTGGCCGCCGCACGTGACCATGTTGACGTTCATCTCGTTGCTGCCGATATGCGCGTCCAGGTTGACCGGCGGCACGCAGAACGGCCCGATCGCCGCCGGCGTCAGGTCGATCACGCGCACGCCGCGCGCGGTCAGCCTGGCCGAGTGCTCGGCGTGGACGTAGGCCGAGGTGGCATCGAAGGCGATGCGGATATCGTCGGCCTCCAGGTGCGGCAGCAAGCCGTCGATGCCGTCGCTGGTGGTCTTCAGTCCCAGCTCGCGCGCGCGCGCCAGGCCTTCGGAGGACGGCTCCACGCCGACCATCCAGACCGGTTCCAGGATGTCGCTGCGGCGCAGCTTGTAAAGCAGGTCGGTGCCGATATTGCCGGGCCCGATCAGGGCACATCGGATCTTGTTCATGGGGTCTCGCTTGGCAAAGTCAGGAAGTCAGGAAAGTCGTGTAAGTCAGCGGAACACAGCGCTGCAGCCGCCGATGCCGGTGATATGCATGGACAGCCGGTCGCCCGCCTGCACCGGAATCAGCGCCGCCAGCGAACCCGACAGGATGGTCTCGCCGGCCAGCAGCGGAATGCCGAAGCTGCCCAGGGTGTTGGCCAGCCACGCCACCGCGTCGGCGGGATGCCCCAGCGCGGCGCTGCCAAGCCCGGTGGCGACGCACTTGCCGTTCTTCTCGAGCGTCATCGCGCATGCGCCCAGGTCCAGCGCGTGCGGGCTGACGCGTTCCTCGCCGAGCACATAGACGCCGCAAGAGGCGTTGTCGGCGACGGTATCCTCGATGCGGATGCGCCAGTCCCGGATGCGCGAGTCAACGATCTCGAAGCAGGCCGCCACCGTTTCGGTGGCGTCGAGCACATCGGCGCGCGTCACGCCCGGGCCGCGCAGGTCGCGCCGCAGGAAGAAGGCAATCTCGCCCTCGGCGCGCGGCTGGATCAGGGTTTCGGTGGGGATGGGCTGCCCGGCGGCGTACTGCATGCTCTGCAGCAGGATGCCGAAGTCCGGCTGGTGCACATCCAGCATCTGCTGCACGGCCGCGCTGGTCACGCCGATCTTCTTGCCGGTGACGCGGTCGCCGGCCGCCAGCCGGTGGGCGATAAAGCCTTGCTGGATGCGATAGGCAGCGTGGACGTCGAGCCCCAGTCCGCGGCCGCTGAGCGGCGGCACCGGCGAGCGCGTGACCAGCGCATGGTGGAGTTCATTGCTGAGCGTGGTGATCAGGTCGGCGTTCATGGCAGGGGAGGGTCGGGCCGCACTGCCGCGGCGGCAGCGCGCCGCGGCAGTTCGGGTCAGGGCAAAAGGTCAGAACGAGTACTTGGCGTTGAAGGCCACGTAGTCGCGGTCAGCCAGCGGACGGTTGGCGATGTTGGCCCCGCCGATGAACGTGGCGTAGGTCAGGTTAAGCTCCAGGTTGTTCAGGTACTTGAAGGTCAGCCCCACGCTGGCGCGCTTGTCGCCATAGCCCAACAGCGTGCCGAAGGCGCCGGCCACCGCCGACTGGCCGCTGAACTGCTGAGCGTAGGTGAGTGGCACACTCATGTCCCAGCCATCGAACACATTGTTGTAGTTCAGCGACCAGCCCACCTGGAACGCCGCCGAGTTGCGGGTGTTCGACAGCTTGCTGAAGCCCATCACCGGGTCCACGTCGAGCACGTGCAGGTAGGCCACTTCGCCCAGCAGCGTCTGCGAGTCGGCCAGGAAGGTCGGGCCCACCGAGTAGATCGCGGAGAGCTGGCCCTGCAGCGCCTTGCCGCGCGTCGCGGTGGGCGAGCCGGCCACGTCCACCAGCATCGGCACGCCGTCCTTGTAGCTGACTTCACCGGCGACGTTGGCGCCCAGCATCTGCGTGGAGAAGCTGGCGCCGGTCAGGTTGATGCCGCCGTAGAACTTCTGCTGGTATTGCAGCGTGGGAAAGAGCGAGGTGACCACGCTCGGGTTCTTGTCGTGATAGCGCAGCTGGTACAGCCCGATCTCGGTGCTGTCAAATACGCGGAAGCGCGCGCCCACGCCCCATTGCCCCCAGTCCGAGGGGCGGATATCCGGGCCGCGCGGGATGTTGAAACCGGGCCCGATGATGAACTCCGCGCCCGGGCCGACCACGTCGGTGGAGCTGAAATAGCTGCCCGGTGCGAAGATCTGGTTCGGCTTGTAGGTGAACTGGTAATAGCCCATCACGCTGAATGCCGGCGTGACCTGCAGCTGCAGCGACGCCTGCGGCACCGGCAGCAGGATGTCCTTGACCTCGGCGCCCGGCACGAAGGCCTTGGTGGCATCGGCAGGCCCTTGCGCGCCGGCGATATTGGCGAAGAACAGGCTCTCGCCCCAGGCGACCACCTGGTTGCCCAGCTTGAAGCTCAGCTGCGTGCTGCCGATCGGCGCCGCGCCATAGACATAGGCATCGAGCAGTTGCGCGCGGTGCTCGTGATAGTCCTGCGCCGAGTTGGTGAACTGGTTGAACGGACCGCTGTGGTTGACCGTGAACGGCGCATTGTTCGAGTTGGTGCCGCTGTAGGCCCAGTCCTGGAACACGCTGCCGCGCACCAGCGCGCCGAAGACGTCGTGCTTGAGATGCGCTTCGCCCAGCAGCGAGACGCGGTTGGCGATCAGGTCGCCGCGCCTGAAGTTGCGGTTGCCATCGTCGCCGTTGATATTGGCAGGGCTCAGCAGTGTGTTGCTCTGGTGGCCGGTGCGCACCGCCGCGCCGTAGGAGGCGGTGACGCTGTAGTCGAGCGTGGTGTCGTGGCCAAGGTCGATGGTGTCGCCCGCCCTCGCTGGCGTTGCAAGCAGCGCGGCCAGTGCCGCCGCGGCAGCGATTGGCCGCAGCCGGTTGCGGCGTTTCAGTGGGCCGAGTTGTGGATGGTGCATGGTGGTCTCCCCCGTGGTGTCGGTGTTGGTTCGTTGCCTGGCACTTCGAATGGCGCTCGCCTGGTCGCAAGCGTAGAGAGGGGCAGCCATGCACAAATCGGCAGAACGGACTAGGCGGTTTCCCTACAGGCGGGCCGCTCAGCCGCGATTGACCGAAGCGGCGTCGAGAAAGGCCGGGCGCTCGCCGCCGCCATCGATCACGAGATTGGCGCCAGATACGTACGACGCCTGCGGCGATGCCAGGAACAGGCACGCGCCGGCGATGTCGTCCGGATGCGCGAGCCGGCCCAGCGGCACCGTCGCGGCCATGGTGCGCAACGCCTCGGGGTCACCGTAGTGCTGCTGCTGCGAGGTCTCGGTCAGCACCACGCCCGGGCTGACCGCGGCAACGCGCACCTTGGGCGCCCATTCCACCGCGAGCGTGCGCACCGCATTGAGGATGCCGGCCTTGGCGGCGCCATAGGCCGCCGTGCCGGGCGAAGGGCGCAGCGCGCTGACGCTGCCGACGAACAGCTGGGTGCCGCCGCCAGCCTGTTGCTGCATGCGTGCATTGGTGCGCTGCGCGAGCTGCAGCGGCGCCACCAGATTGAGCCGGATCACCGATTCCAGCAGCCGTGGCGAGGCCTGCGCAACCAGCGCGAACGGCGAGCCGCCGGCGTTGTGGATGACCACGTCGAGCGTCGGGCTGGCGTGCGCGATCTGCGCCAGCATGGCATCGACCTGTTCGATGTCGCGGATGTCCGCCGGGATGAAGCGGGCGCTGCGGCCATCCGCGGCCGGCAGTTCGCTGTCGTCGGCGGGCGCGGTGCGGCCGCATACGAAGACCTGCGCGCCGGCGCGCAGGAAGGCCTCGCTGATGGCGCGGCCGATGCCGCGCATGCCGCCCGTGACCAGCACGGTCTGGCCGGTGTAGTCGAATCCTGTCATGGGTCCCCCTTGATGCATGGAGCGCCCATCGTAGGAGAAGTGGCCGTCCGGATCGTAGTCCGAATGAACGATGCCCGCGCGGGCAGCGCTGCGCAATATGCTGGGCAAACCACGGGAGACGCCCTCATGTCCGCTACGTCACAGCACACGCCTTTGTCCCCACACCCGAACCTGCCGGTCGGGCGCTTCGTCATCACGTCAACGGGCCTGCGCCTGCACTGCCTGGACTCCGGCAGCGGCGAGCCGGTGGTCTTTATCCACGGCAGCGGGCCGGGCGCGAGCGGGCACAGCAACTTCCGCCACAACGCGCCGGCCTTCGCCGAGGCGGGCCTTCGCACCGTGGTGGTCGACCTGCCCGGGTATGGCCTGTCGTCCAAGCCGGACGATGTCGAGTACACCCTGGACTTCTTTGTCGCCGCGCTGCGTGAGCAGTTGCTGGCACTGGAGCTGCCGCGCTGCGTGCTGGTGGGCAATTCGCTTGGCGGCGCCATCGCGCTGAAGTACGCGCTGGATTTCCCGGAGCATGTCAGCCGCCTGGTGATGATGGCGCCCGGCGGCGTGGAAGAACGGGAAACCTATTTCCAGATGGAGGGCATCCAGCGCATGGTGTCGCTGTTTACCGGCGGCCACATGAACCCGGACACCATGCGGCAGCTGCTGCAACTGCTGGTGCACGACGCCAGCCTGGTCACCGACGCGCTGGTCGATGAGCGCATGGCGGTATGCCGCGAGCAGCCGCGCGAGGTGCTGGCCACCATGAAGGTGCCCAACCTGACCGAGCGGCTGGGCGAGATCCGCTGCCCGGTGCTTGGCTTCTGGGGCACGGAAGACCAGTTCAATCCCGCCTCGGGCGCCACCAGATTCCTGGCCGGCTGCGCCGACGCGCGCTTCGTCATGATCAACCGCTGCGGCCACTGGGTGATGGTCGAGCACGCCGCATATTTCAACCGTGAATGTATCGGCTTCCTGGCGGATACCGCCCAGGGCGGGGCGGCATAATTGGCTCGCACGTCCACACAAGAAGACCCAGGAGACATCATGGAATACCCGTATAGCCTGTTCGACCTGCGCGGCAAGGTTGCCGCCATCACCGGTGCCGCGCGCGGCATCGGCGCGGAAACCGCCCGCGTGCTGGCGGCGGCCGGCGCGAAGGTCGCGGTACTAGACGTGCTGGAAGCCGACGGCAAGGCCACCGCGGAAGCGATATGCGCCGAAGGCGGCGAGGCCGAGTTCTGGAAGCTCGACGTCACCAGCGAAAGCGACGTGAAGCGCGTGTTCGCGGAGATCGCGGCGCGCTTCGGCGGCCTCGGCATCCTGGTGAACAACGCCGGCATCGAAGGGCCCAATGCGCCGACCCATGAGCTCGCGCTGGAGCAATGGCAGCAGGTCATGGCCGTGAACGTGACCGGCACCTTCCTGTGCACCAAGCACGCCATCGGTCACATGGAGCGCGCCGGCGGCGGCGCCATTGTCAACGTGTCGTCGATGTACGGCATCGCCGGCGGGCCGGACGTGCCGCCTTATCACGCATCCAAGGCCGCGGTGCGGATGATGGCCAAGACCGATGCCATGCTCTATGCCGGCAAGGGGATTCGCGCCAACTCGATCCATCCCGGCTATATCCGCACGCCGATGCTCGAACACGTGGCCCAGGCCTCGGGGCAGGGCGAGGCGCTGTTTGACTACCTGGGTGGACAGACCCCCGCGGGCAAGGTGGGCCAGCCCCGCGACATTGCCGCGGGCATCCTGTACCTCGTGTCCGACGCCGGGCGCTACGTCACCGGCGCCGAGCTGGTGATCGACGGCGGCTACACCGCACGCTAGAACCACCAGACAAGGAGAACCCCATGCCCGATAGCGCCGCGATGAAAGCCACGCTGCTCGCCTATGTCGATCGTTTCAATGCCGGTGACGCGCAGGGCGTTGCCGCGCTCTACGCCGACGATGCCACCGTCGAAGACCCGGTCGGCGCGCAGCCGATCGCCGGCAAGCCGGCCATCCTGGCCTTCTACCAGCACACCACCGCACTGGGCGCGCGCCTGGAGGTGGTGGCGCCGCCGCGCGGCTCGCACGGCGACGCCGCCGCGCTGACCTTTGCCGTGCATGCCCGCCTGGAAGGGCGGCCGGCCCGCATCGACGTGACCGACATCATGACGTTCGGCGCAGATGGCCGCATCCGCAGCATGCGCGCCCACTGGGGGCCGGACGACGTGCATTTCCTGTAGGCCCGCCGCGCCCATGGCCCGCCACACCCGCGAAGATGCCGCCGTCACGCGGACGCGCATCCTGGCCAGCGCGCTGCAACTGATCCGGCACCGCGGCCTGCATTGCGTCACCGTGGACGATGTGGCCCGCGCCATCGGCATGACGCGCGGGGCCGTCTACGGGCATTTCCGTTCCCGCGCCGAGTTGCTCGGCGCGCTGCTGTCGTGCGCCGAAGCCGACTTCGCCGCCCGCCTCGCGCCGCTGGCGCAAGGCCGCGCCGCCAACGGGCCAGGCACGCTGGAGCAGGCGCTGGCCGCCTTGCTCGATGGCGATGACCTGGCGCGCCATGTCAGCCTGCTGGCCGCCCTGCTGCAGCACAAGTGCGGCGACGACTGCGAGCTTTGCCCGCTGCGCGCCCGCGTGCTGGCGGGCGTCGAGGCCCTGCGCGCAACCTTCGCCGGCCTGCTGCCGGCCCCAGGCATGGCCGGCCTGCTGGTGGCGCACCTGTGGGGCCTGTTGAGCGCGCACGCCATGCATCTGGCGCCGTCTGGCCTGTCCGGCTGTGCCGCAGCGCTGGCCCGGCTGTATCAAGGGCCCGACGTGCCGCCGCATCCGGCCCTGTCCACCATCCCTTCCTGTCGACCCGACGCCACTTTCGATCCGGCGCTGCTGCGGGATACCCCTTAGTCTGCTCGGACGAAGCGTTTCGGGCCGGCGCTGACTACGATGCTTTCAAAAGCATGGAAACCTAGTAAGGGTGCGGAGGAGACAGCATGAAGCGGCTCGGATTTCGTTGGGCGGCGGGCCTGGCCGGGGCCGGCGCCGCGATGGGCGCGGCCTGGGCGATTGCCGTGGGCGGCGACCTTGCCACCGCGCATGGCAGCCAGGACGAGATGCCCGCTGTCAGCGTGGCCTCCGCCGACGCGGCGCAAGACCACTGCAACGACGCCTGCGTGCGCAGCCGCGGCACCGCGGCGTTGGTGGTGCTAAGCCAGAGACCTCCGCATTGACCCGTCGATCGACCTGCCTATGCAGGTCGATCGACGGGCCAGTCCCTAATAGCCGAAACAGCGATCTGCAACCTCAGTCGATCAGGAAGCGCTGCGTCAGCAGCGCCCAATAGGCCGCGCCGATGGTGACGTTGTCGTCGTTGAAGTCGTAGCCGGGGTTGTGCACCATGCAGGCGCCTGCGCTGTCTCCATCGCCGTTGCCGATCAGCAGATAGCTGCCGGGGCAGCGCTCCAGCATGAAGGCGAAGTCCTCGCTGCCGGGCAGCGCCGGGCCTTGCGGCACGACCTTGTCCGGCCCAAGCAAGGCGAGCGCCGTCTGGCGCGCGAATTCCGTCTCTTCCGGAGTGTTGACGAGCACCGCATAGCCTTGCCGGTAATCGATCTCGGCGCGCACGCCGTAGCTTTCCGCCTGGGCCTGCACCAGCGCCTTGATGCGCCGCTCCAGGGTGGCACGCACGTCGCGGTCGAGCGCCCGCACGCTGATTTCCAGCGTGGCTTCCTGCGGGATCACGTTGTTGGCCTTGCCGGCATGCATGGCGCCGACCGTCACCACCGCCATCTGCAGCGGGTCGACGTTGCGCGAGACCACGGTCTGCAGGGCCAGCACGATGCCGGCGGCGGCCACCAGCGGATCGGCTGCCCGGTGCGGCAGCGCGCCGTGGCCGCCCACGCCTCTGACCGTGACGGTGGCGTAGTCCGACGAAGCCATGGTGGGACCGTCGCGCAGCACCAGCCGTCCCTGCGTGATGCCAGGCATATTGTGCATGGCGAAGACGGCATCGCAGGGATACTTCTCGAACAGCCCGTCCTGGATCATGCGCACGGCGCCGCCCATGCCTTCCTCGGCCGGCTGGAAAATCAGGTTTAGCGTGCCGGAGAACTGCGCTTCCTGCGCCAGGTATTCCGCGGCGCAAAGCAGCATGGCGGTGTGCCCATCGTGCCCGCAGGCATGCATGACGCCGGCATGGCTGCTGGAGTAGGGCAGGCCGGTCGCCTCGCCGATCGGCAGGGCGTCCATGTCGGCGCGCAGGCCGAGCCGGCGCGTGCCGCTGCCGCGCCGCAGCCTGCCCACCACGCCGGTGCCGCCCAGCCCGCGCTCCACGTCGTAGCCCCATTGGGCGAGGCGCTCGGCCACGGCGTCGCTGGTGCGGTGCTCCTGGAAGCCAAGTTCCGGATGCTGGTGAATGTCGCGGCGCAGCGCAACGAACTTGTCCGCGCGGGAGCGCAGCGATTCCAGGATGGCGTGCATGGGATTTCTCTCCTCTCTATATGCGATGGCATTGGCGTTGCGTCATTGCGGCTGCAGCCCGATGGCCTTGGCCAGGCCGCGGTAGCGCGCCGTCTCGCCTTCGTAGAAGCGGGCCGCCTCCTGCAGCGTCATCGGCGTGGCCACGGTCTGCATCTGGGCTTCCAGCCCGGCGCGCACGGCGGGATCCTTGAGGACATTGCCGAGCGCCAGGTTCAGGCGCTGCACCACCTCGGGCGGGGTTCCCTTCTTCACCATGAAGCCGGTCCAGATCGTGAAGGCGAAGTTCTTCAGCAGCTTGCCTTCGCCGATGGTGGGCACATTGGGCAACAGCGGCGCCCGGGTGGCGCCCGCGGTGGCGAGCAGTTTCAGCCGTCCCTGCTGGGCCATCGCGCCGAGCGCGGCGTTGAACGGCACGATGGCGAAGTCGAGCTGGCCGCCGCCGAGGTCCTGTACCAGCGGCGCCGCGCCCTTGTAAGGGACGTGGGTCATCCTGGTGCCGGTGAGTTGCTGCATGTGCTCGACCAGGATGTGGTACAGCGAGCCCACTCCCACGCTGCCGTAAGACAGCGGCTTGTCCTTGCGGCTGCGCGCCAGGGCGATCAGTTCGTCCGCGGAGTTGGCTTCCAGGTCCTTGCGTGCGATCAGTGCCAGCACCGCGGTGGAAATCGGCTGCACCAGCTGGAAGTCCTCCGCCTGCAGCTTGACCGCGGCATTGGCCAGCGGAGACAGGATCACTTCGTTGGGAGAGCCCTGGAACAGGTAGTAGCCGTCGCCCGGCGCCGACAGCACCTTCTGCGCGGCGATGGCGCCGCTGACGCCGCCCAGGTTCTCCACCAGCACGGTCTGGCCGAGCTGCTTGCCGACGGGCTGGCTCAGCACGCGGGCGATGGCGTCGGAGGCGCCGCCGGCGGGATAGGGCACCATCAGTGCGATCGGCTTGGCGGGATAGGACGCCCCGGTCGCCCCCGCGGCTGCGGTCGCGCCGGCCGCGCCGGCGCAGATCGGGCTGGCCAGCACGGCGGCAAGCAGGCCGCCAGTCAGCCTCGTCAGCGGGCGGCGCAGGCATTGTGTGAGGGTCATCGTCGTCTCCTGATCATGGATGCCGCGTCTGTCTTGTTGCCCCGGCGGGACGCACGGCTGGCAGCCATGTTAGGAAGGCGGCAACCTGATGTCCAATGCATCATTTTTCTCATTATCATTACAAGATTGCATGCGAGGACGGCGATGAACCTGATTCAGCTCAAGCACCTGATCGCGCTGGCGGAGACCGGCTCGTTCAGCCAGGCCGCCGCGCGGCTGCATCTGACGCAGCCGGCACTCAGCCGCAGCATCCAGGCCCTGGAAGCGGAGTTGGGCATGCCACTGGTAGACCGCATCGGCAAGCGCAACGAACTGACGCCGTTCGGGCAGCTGGCGCTGGAAAGGGCACGGCGCATCGTCTTCGAGGCTGGCGAGCTCAGGCAGAGCGCGCTGGCGTTGCAGGCCGGCCAGGCGGGCACGCTGCGCATCGGCCTGGGATCCGGGCCGGGCGCCATGCTGATGACGCCGCTGCTGGTGCATATGGCCAGGCACCATCCCAGGGTCAGGCTGACCATTTCGCGCGGCGCGACCAATCTGCAGCTTCAGCAGCTACGCGCCCGCGCGCTTGACGGCGTGGTCATCGATCTGCGCTCGCTAGTGCCGGGCCCCGACCTGCGCGTGGAGCGGCTGCCGGACCTGCGCGCCGGCTTCATGTGCCGCAGCGGCCATCCGTTGTGCAAGCTGCGCCGCGTGAGCTTCGACGATCTGCTGGCCTATCCGATCGCTTCCAGCCCCCTGTCGGACGAGGTGGCGCGCATCCTGATCGCCCACTTCGGGCCACGCGCGCATCCCGACCAGATGGTCACGCTGCGCTGCGAGGAGATCTCCAGCCTGGTGGAAGCCGCCCGCATCACCGATGCGGTGTTCCTCGGCATCATCGCCGCCGCGCGCGAGCCCATGGCAAGCGGGGAACTGGTGGAGCTGGCATTGACGCCGCCCTTGCACACCAGCGCGCAGTTCGCGCTGATCACCTTGCAGGGACGGACCGAGACGCCCGCAATGGAGATGCTGCGGGCATTCATGGCGGAGAGGATGCGGGAGTAGCGGCGCTCCCGCCCGCGTACAGGCAATGACTGCTCAGCGCAGGCCAGCCTGCCGTTGCGCATTCAGCGCTTCCGCGCGCGCCTTGACGTCCCGTGCCACCTGGTCGAAGCCCTGCTTCACCCGGGCACCGTGCTCGCGCATGATGGTCTCCGCGTTCAGCCCCAGGAACAGGTCAGTGGTGAAGTAGCGGGTGCGCCCGGGCCCGACGGCTTCCAGGTACTGGTCGCGCCGGGCTGCATCCTTGTTCTCGTCGGTGGGGCGCTGCTCCCACGAGAGCAGGCGTTCCGGCTCCCACGCCACCAGGTACTCGTTGACCGGGATGACCTGGTCGGTGCCGGGGATGCGCACCTGCATGTACACCATGTCGCCGAGCCGGCCGGTGGTCTCCAGCTCCGGGCAGAACGTATTCCATTCCGCGTAGCGCGCAAAGTCGGTCAGCACTTCCCACACCAGCGCTACCGGTGCGTCGATCTCCACCTGGATCGACGTCACGAGATTCTCTGCTTTGGCCATCGGCCCCTCCTTCATGAAAGTCATTGGGAAGGGACACACTAGAGCCGTGTGACTTCGGTTCGCATACCCCGAACGGACGAGTCCGGGTGGACGAAGGCGATGTTGTCGAGGTCAGGCAGATTGAGGCTTGCCCCGAGCGCGCGCGGTCCGGCGGCGGCGACGCGCGGCGGGGTCTCAGTCTCCAACTGCTGTGAGCTTGGTGCCGGCCATCCGGGATGGCTGGCATTTTTTTTGGTTCATCGTCAAACTCTGGGGTCGGGCCGCGCGCAGGGCCCACACACTTCAGGAGAACCCATGTTTGACCACGTCAAATTCGGAGTCAGCGACTATGCAGCGAGCAAGGCGTTCTTCCTCAAGGCACTCGAACCGCTCGGCGTAGCGGTTGCCTCGGAGGGGCCGCCGGCGTACGGTGTCGAGCTTTGCCCAAAGGGCAAGGCTTCATTGTGCCTGTTCCAGACCGAGGAAAAGCCGGCGCATCTTCACCTCGCGTTCACGGCCGAGAATCGCCGGCAAGTCGAAGCTTTCTATCGCGCGGCCCTGGAGGCGGGTGGCAAAGACAATGGTGCGCCTGGCCTGCGCCCGCACTACCACGCCAACTACTATGCGGCGTTCGTGATTGGTCCGGACGGGCACAACATCGAAGTGGTTTGCCACCAACCCGAGGCCTGACCCTGCCATCGAGGACGATTATTTCCCCTCGGGGTATTCCAGCTTCGGATACCAATCCGCCCCCCGGCCTTCCGGCGTGGTGTCAAGCAGGGTCCACAGCGGATCCAGGTCCGGCGCACCGCGCGGGTCCTGACCCGGGTCGACCGAGAGGGCATACATCTCGCTGCTCCAGAAATGGCGGATCTTGCCGTCCCGGCGCGTAAACACCGAGTAGCCCGGAGCGTCGGCATCTTCGGGGCTGACATAGTCGCGGGTGAAATCGCCGTCGACGTCCGCATAGACCTTCAGCTTGGTCCAGCCCCGCGCCTTCTTGGCGGCGACCAGGCGATCGATGGGCGAGCGGGCGATCATCGCCAGCGCCACGCGCTGCTCGATGTCCGGGACCTTGTGATCCCACGACGCCATCACCGACGTGCACATCGGGCAAGGCTGCTCCCGCTGCGGTCCGAACATATAGCTGTAGATGACCAGGGTGTCCTTGTCGCCGAACAGTTCGGCCAGCGTGACCGGACCGCGTTCGCCCTGGAAGGTATAGCGCTTTGTCACCTCGCCGCCCGCGGGCAGGCCGCGGCGCTGTTCGGCCACGCGCTCAATGTGGCGCCGCAGCTCGATCTCCTCCGCGAGCAGCGCATTGCGCGCCTTGCGGTACTCCGCGCTTTCATTGGGAAACCGGACGGGGTTTTGTTGCGCCAACTCGGTTGAGGGAATGAGTTTTGCAGTGGTGTTCATGTGGGTCCTCCTGCCATAGCTACCGCGAATGGCCGGGGAATGTGATGCTGTCGCGCAGCGTCGGCGTTTCCGCGGCCCCTCACGTAGTTCGTGTCAGCCCAGGCCGAAATGTTCCACGCCATGCAGGGCCGATGCTGCCGTGACGTGGCCATTGCCTTTCCATTTGAGAAAGGAAGGTGGAGAAAGCCGCGATTCCAGCTGGGCCTGCCTCCCCTCATCATGTCTGTGGCGCAATAACGCGGCAGATGCCTGCCGCCCTTCGACCGCAGCCCGTCCCTACGCGCCAGTGTGACAAGCCGTGCCTCACATCGGCACGCTGCGGGGGGCCCGCAACCTGGATGTCATGGCAATGAAGATCGTATTCCTGGACCGTTCCACCATCTCGCCGCAGATCACGCTGCCAGCGCTGCCGTTCCCGCATGAGCTCCAACTCTACGGGGAAACGGCTGACGAGGACGTCGCCGCGCGCATCGCCGCCGCGGACGTGGTCATCACCAACAAGGTGAAGCTGGATGCCCGCCAGCTTGAGCAGGCACCGAACCTGAAGCTCATCGCCATTGCGGCGACCGGCACCGATGTTGTCGACCTGCAAGCCTGTGCCGCCCGCGGCATCGTCGTCTCCAATATCCGCAACTATGCCGTCCATACGGTGCCGGAACATACCTTTGCCCTGATCTTCGCGCTGCGGCGAAGCCTGGCCGCCTACCACGATGCGGTCCGGCGCGGCCGCTGGCAGGAATCCGGATCCTTCTGCTTCTTCGACTACCCGATCAAGGACTTGCACGGGTCGGTGCTTGGCATCATCGGCGACGGCGTGCTCGGCCAGTCGGTGGCCAGGATGGCGAGTGCGCTGGGCATGCAACCGCTGTTTGCGGCCCACAAGGGACGCGAGGGCATGGGCCCGCTCTACACGCCTTTCGACGAGGTGCTGCGCCGTAGCGACATCATCACCTTGCATTGCCCGCTGGTGGCGCAGACACGCAACCTGATCGACACCGCGGAGTTCTCGAAGATGGAGCGGCGCCCGTTGCTGATCAACACCGCCCGAGGCGGGCTGGTCAATGAAGCGGCGCTGGTGGAAGCGCTGCAATCCGGAAAGGTGGCCGGGGCCGGCTTCGACGTTGCGACGCAGGAGCCGCCCGGCGCGGAACACCCGTTCCATCAGTTGAAGGATGCGCCGAACTTCATCCTGACTCCGCACGTTGCATGGGCCAGCGACGAGGCCGTGCAAGGTCTGGCCGACCAGCTTATCGACAATATCTGTGCCTTCGCGCAAGGCGCGCCCAGGAACGTGGTGGCCGCATGACGTGCCCGCCGGACGAAGGATGGTGCCGACAATGAAAGCAGCAGGACTCAAGGTGCTGGTTGCACCTGACTCGTTCAAAGGCAGCCTCAGCGCGACCGAGGTGGCGGATCGCATCCGCGCCGGCATCCGGCGCGCGGTGCCTGGTGCGGATGTCACCGTGGCACCGATCGCCGATGGCGGCGAAGGTACCGCCGAAGTCCTGGCGGCCACGCGTGCGGGCGTGTGGGAAGCGGTGGTTGCCACCGATGCCAATGGCGTGCCAAGGCCGGTGCGGTACTTCCGCGGCCGCACGCAGGAGTTTGGCGAGCTCGCGATCGTCGAGGTGGCTGAAATCGTCGGCCTTCCGCACGCCCTGCTGGCGCCGGGGCAACGCACGACCAGGGGCATCGGCCATGTCATCCGCGCGCTCGCTGAGCGCAGTGTCGATACCATCGCGATCGGGCTGGGCGGATCTTCCACCAATGACGCAGGTGCCGGCCTGCTGGCGGAAACCGGCTTTTGCTTTACCGATGCGCAGGGCAACGCATTGTGGCCAACCCTGGATACGCTGGACGCGATCTGCGCCGCAACGTATCAGCAGCCTGCGCAGCTTGGCCGGGTCCGGCTGCTGGGCCTGTCCGACGTCAACAATCCGCTCTGCGGGCCAAACGGCGCGACCTTTGTCTTCGGCCCGCAGAAGGGCGTGCAAGACCTGGGCGCTGCGGATGCCCGGCTGGAACGGTTTGCAACGCGATGCGCCGCCGTGGTCGGGCTGGAGGTTGCCGATGCGCAAGGCAGCGGTGCCGCCGGCGGCATCGGCTTTGCGTTGCACCTGCTCGGCGCCGAGATCGTTCCCGGCGCGGCCTTTGTGCTGGGTGCTGCCGGCCTCGATGCAGGGCTCGGCGCCTTCGACTGGGTCATTACCGGCGAGGGACGGTCCGATGCGCAGACCATGATGGGAAAAGGTCCTGCCATGATCGCGCGCATGGCGCGCCAGGCCGGTGTGCCGGTGACGCTGCTCTCAGGCGCCGTCGAGCCCGATGCCGGACTGGCCGAAGCCTTCGACGGGTGCATCTCGATTCAGCAGGGGCCGGTATCAATCGGCTTTGCGATGGAGCATGCGGCGGCATTGCTTGAGGATGCTGCGTGCCAGCTTGCGCGCCTGTATGTCGCCGCCAGCCGGCAGGAAAATCGCCTGGGCGTATAGAAAAAACGGGTCTCCCCACCCGGGGAGACCTTCCACGCATCGACGACACTTAGTCCGCGCGAATATTCGATGTCTTGACCACACGCGACCAGGACGCCAGTTCCTGATCGACGAACTTGCCCAGCTCCTGCGGCCCCATGTAGGCGGCAAAGGCACCTTGTTCCTCGATCTTCTTCCTGTACGTGTCGCTGGCCACGATCTTCTTCACCTCCTGGGACAAGCGCTCGACGATGGCCGGCGGTGTATTCGCCGGTGCAAACAGTGCAAACCAGGATTCCACCTCATACCCTGGCAGCCCAGCCTCCGCGGTGGTCGGCACATTGGGCATGGAGGGATGGCGCTTCGGTCCGGCATAGGCAAGTGCCTTGATCTTGCCCGCCTGCACATGCCCGATCACGCTCGGCGGGGTCGTGATGAACATGTCGACCTGCCCGCTGATCAGGTCGGTGACCACGGGCCCGGCGCCCTTGTACGGTACGTGCGTCATCGGCACCCTGGTCTGCCGCGCCAGCATCTCGCCGGCGATATGCTGGATCGAGCCATTGCCGGACGAGGCGTAGAACAGGCCCTTGCCATTGCTTTTGCCGTAGGTAACCAGTTCGGCTATCGATGTCGCGGGCAGCTTGCCGCTGACGGCGATGACGTGCGGCGCGCGCATGACCAGCGCCACCGGGACGAAGCTGGACGGCTTCCAGCGGATCTGCGGGAACAGCGCCGGATTGCCGACGTGGTAGCCGGAATACTGAAGCAGCAGCGTATAGCCGTCCGGCGCGGCGCGCGCCACGGCTTCGGTGCCGATATTGCCGCTGGCACCGGGCTTGTTGTCCACCACCACGGGCTGGCCAAGCGCGGCCTGCAGTTGTTCGCCGACCAGGCGGGCAACGATATCGGTGGATCCGGCCGGTGCGCTGGGCACCACCAGGGTGACCGGCTTGGTGGGATAGGCGTTGGTGCTGTGGGCCGGGGCGGCCGCAGCCAGGGCCGCCAGGGCGGCCGCGGCGATCGTCATGCGTTTCATGGGTGTCTCCTCCATCGTTTTGCCGGGTTGGCCGATCTTCAGTCGACCAGTTCTGATATCTCGATCAGGTTCAGGTCCGGATCGCGCACGTAGACCGAGCGGATCTTCTGCGTTGCGCCGGTGCGCGCCACCGGTCCTTCGACAATGGGCCACTGGCATCGCCGAAGATGGGCGATGACGTCGTCGAGCGGGACGGAAGCGATAAAGCAGAGATCGAGTGCGCCGGGAACGGGCAGGTGTGCCTTGGGCTCGAACTCGGCGCCGCGCTGGTGGAGATTGATCTTCTGGTTGCCGAAGCGGAAGGCCAGGCGACCGTTGCCGAAGGTTTCAGGCTGCATCTGCATGACTTCGGTGTAGAAGTGCCGCGTGGCTTCAAGGTCAACACAGGTGAGCACCAGATGGTCAAGATGGTCGATCAGGGACATGATGGTTTCCGGGTGGGTGTCAGGGCTGGAAGGCCCGTTGTTCGGGGATCGCGTCGGCGGCAGGCATCGGATGCAGGTCGAGGCGGCGGCCGGCCTTCAGCAGCTGGCTTGGGACGTCATGGCCGATCAGGCCAGGCAAGCGCGCGGCGGCATCCAGGATGGCAGCCAGGTCGACGCCGGTGTCGTAGCCGTCCAGTTCAAGCATATGGACGAGTTCTTCGGTGCAGACATTGCCGGTCGCGCCCGGCGCATACGGGCAGCCACCGAGGCCGCCCAGCGAAGCGTCGAAGCGGTCGATGCCCTGGTCCAGCGCGGCGAGCGTATTGGCCAGCGCCAGGCCCCGGGTATTGTGGAAATGCAGGGTCAGCGCCAGGCCGGGGAACTGCCGCCGCGCGGCTTGGCACAGCCTCGCGACCTGGGACGGGAACGCCATGCCAGTGGTGTCGCACAGCGTCACGCCGTGAGCCCCCAGGTCGGCGAAGCGCTGCATCCAGCCCAGCACGTTTTCCAGCGGCACGTCGCCTTCCATCGGGCAACCCATCGCGGTCGACAGCGAGATGTTGATCGCGGTCGGCGTCTCCCTTACCACGCGGATGACGTCGGCAAGCTGGGCAAACGATTGCTCGCGCGACATGCGCAGGTTGGTGCGGTTGTGGCTTTCGCTGACCGACATCACCAGGTTGACCTCGTCGACCTGGCAGGAGAGGGCCCGCTCGGCGCCGCGCACATTCGGCACCAGCACCGTGTAGACCACACCGGGGCGCCGCGCGATGCGATGCATCACCGCTTCCGCGTCGCGCAGCGCGGGAATCGCCTTGGGCGAGGTGAAGGAAGTCACCTCGATCCTGGCGTAGCCGCATGCGCTCAGCGCGTCGATCAGGGCAACCTTGTCATCGGTCTCGACAAAGCGGGCCTCGTTCTGGAAGCCGTCTCGCGTGGCGACTTCATGTATGTACACCTTCCTGGCAGTCATGCCGGTCTCCTGGTCAGATAATCCCTGCCACGCGCCATGCCTCGCGCTGCGCCGTGCCGATGCCAAGGCCTTCCAGCACCGCGTCGGTATGCTGGCCAAGCGCGGGGGCGGGGTTGGGCAGTGCGCCGGGGGTGGCGCTCAGCTTCGGCACGATGCCGGGCAACTGGACGGGGGTGCCGTCCGGCAATTGCGCGTCCAGGATCATGTCGCGCGCGCGGTAGTGCGGATCGCTGGCGATATCGGCGACGTCATAGATCTTGCCCGCGGGGATGCGGGCGCCATTGAGCGCGTCGAGTGCCGCTTCCAGGCTGCGCTGTGCCGCCCATTCGCCAATGGCGGCGTCGAGCATCGCGACCTGGCTGACCCGGCCGTCGTTGTGGGCCAGCGCAGGGTCGTCGCGCAGGTCGGGGCGCTCGATCATGTCCATCAGCCGCCTGAAGATGCCATCGCCATTGCCAGCGATCAGCACATACTTGCCGTCGGCGCAGCGGTACGCATTGGTCGGCGCGATGCCGGGAAGACTGCTGCCGGCCGCCTGCCGCACGGCGCCGAACACCGAGTATTCCGGCAGCAGGCTCTCCATCATGCTGAACACCGACTCGTACAAGGCCACATCCACGACCTGGCCCTGGCCGCCGTTCTGCTCCCGGTGCCGCAACGCCAGCAGGATGCCGATCACACCGTGCAGCGCGGACAGGGAGTCCCCGATCGATACCCCCACGCGCACCGGGGTGCGGCCCGGCTCGCCGCTCAGGTGGCGCAAGCCGCCCATCGCTTCGCCAATGACGCCGAAGCCCGGCCGGTCGCGATAGGGGCCGGTCTGGCCATAGCCGGACACGCGCAGCATCACCAGCCCGGGATTGGCCGCGCGCAGGCTGTCCCAGCCCAGGCCCCAGCCTTCCAGCGTGCCCGGGCGGAAGTTCTCGATCAGCACGTCGCTTTGCGCGGCCAGCTTGCGCACGACTTCCTGGCCTTGCGGCGTGCGCAGGTCCAGCGTGACCGACTGCTTGTCGCGGGACTGTGCCTCCCACCAGACCGAGGTGCCTTCATGCAACAGCCGCCACTTGCGCAGCGGATCGCCCGTGCCCGGCGGCTCGACCTTGATCACTTCCGCGCCGAACGCCGCCAGCATGCGCGCGGCAAACGGCCCCGCGATCAGCTGCCCCAGTTCCAGGACGCGTACGCCGGCAAGGGGCTTTGACTTGCTTGTTTCCATCTCATGGCTCCTGCTGTGTGCTGGAGATAGTGGGTCAAAAGCCGTTGCCTGGTAATCGATGGATTCTCAACCGTCCTTTCCTTACGGGAAAAGGTGGTGCATATTGCCGTACGGGAGTACCACGACCGGCACAACCCGCCACTTTGTCGGCTATCCCAGGCGGATCAAGGCCTGCATTGCGCTGCCGGGAGCCGGGCGCGCCGTTTGACAAGGCGCGAGCGGCTTACTAGCCTTTCCTGGCTTTCAATCCAGTCGGCGCGCGTCGCCAGTGCAATACCATGATCAATCCTGCCCATTTCGATCTCCAGTCCCTGCGCGTCTTCCAGCTGGTGGCCCAATGCGGCGGGCTGACGCAGGCGGCGAACAAGTCACACATGACGCTGTCGGCCCTGAGCAAACGGATCGCGGATCTTGAGCGCACGGTGGGATGCGCGCTGTTCCTGCGGGTTCGGCGCGGGCTTGAGCTGACCCCCGCTGGCCATGAGCTGGTCCAGCATGCGCGCATGGTGCTCGACAAGGTCAACCAGATGGCGGGCGAGATGAGCGACTTCGCCACCGGCGTGCGCGGACACGTCAAGGTCTGGGCCAATACGTCAGCCGTGATCCAGTTCCTTCCGCACGACCTGGCAAGCTTCCTGGCCTCGCAGCCGATGATCAGGATCAGCCTGGAGGAGCGCCTGAGCCAGGACGTGGTGGTAGCGCTGCTGTCCGGTGAAACCGATATCGGCGTGTTCGCCGACAACGTGCCGGCTTATGACATAAGGAAGTCTGTCTATCGGCGTGACCGCCTGGT
This sequence comes from Cupriavidus sp. GA3-3, assembly GCF_000389805.1. Lineage (NCBI taxonomy): Bacteria > Pseudomonadati > Pseudomonadota > Betaproteobacteria > Burkholderiales > Burkholderiaceae > Cupriavidus > Cupriavidus sp. GA3-3. The sequence continues at coordinate 86,237 of NZ_KB944505.1, read as the reverse complement.
CGTCCTGGTGCCTGCCGGGCATCCGCTGGCCGGGCGCCCGGAAGTGAGTTTCGACGAAACCCTGGAGTACGACTTTGTCGGCCTCAACCAGGGCAGCTCGCTGCTGCAGCGCCTGACCGACGCCGCATCGGCACTGGACAAGGTGGTGCGGCTGAGGATCCAGGTCAGCAGCTTCGATGCGATCTGCCGGATGATCGAGGCCGGCCTGGGCATCGGCGTCCTGCCAGATGGCGCGGTCCGGCCCGAACTGCTGGGTGCCGGGCTGCATGCCGTCTACCTGTCCGACGCCTGGGCCTCACGCATTCTCTGGCTGGGCGTGAGGGACGAAGCTGGTCTCTTGCCGGAGGCAAGGACGCTCCTGGAGCATCTGCGTGCAGCGGGCTCTGCCAGCGCGAGTCGCTGATGACACGGTAGTGCCGTCATCAGATGTCGAAGTAGAGCTGGAATTCCCACGGGTGTGGCCGTACCTTCAATGTATCGATCTCGCGCGTGCGCTTGTAATCAATCCAGGTCGTGATCAGGTCTTCAGTGAAGACATCCCCCTTGCGCAGGAACGCTGAATCGGCTTCCAGCGCGCAAAGCGACTCTTCCAGGGAGCCTGGTACCTGCCGGATGCGGGCGGCTTCCTCCGGTGGCAGATCATAGATGTTCTTGTCGAGCGGGTCGCCGGGGTCCGTCTGGTTTTCAATGCCGTCCAGGCCGGCGAGCAGCATTGCCGAGAAGGCGAGGTAGGCATTGGCCGACGGATCAGGACAGCGAAATTCAACGCGCCTGGCGCTCGGGGAATCCGAAACCATTGGAATCCGGGCCGCGGCGGACCGGTTGCGCTGCGACATGGCCAGATTGACAGGCGCCTCGTATCCGGGCACCAGCCGCTTGTAGGAGTTCGTGCTCGGTGCGCAGAATGCCATCAGCGCGGGGGCGTGGCTGAGCAAGCCGCCTATATACCAACGGCACATCTGGGACGTCTGCGCCCAACCGTTCTTGTCATAGAAGAGGTTCTCGGCGTCGCGCCAGAGGCTCTGGTGGCAATGCATGCCGCTCGCGTTGTCGGCAAACAGCGGCTTGGGCATGAAGGTGGCGACCTTGCCGTGGCGGCGCGCAACGTTCTTGCAGATGTACTTGTACATCATCACGTTGTCTGCCATGCGCATCAGTGGCGCAAAGCGCATGTCGATTTCATTCTGGCCGGCCGTGGCGACCTCATGGTGATGCACTTCGACCTGGATGCCGGCCTGCATCAGCGCGAGCACGATTTCGGAGCGGATGTCCTGCAGCGTGTCGCTTGGCGGCACGGGAAAGTACCCGCCCTTGTAGCGCTGTTTGTAGCCGAGATTGCCCCCGCCATAGGCGCCTTCGTCACGGCCCGAGGTCCATTCGCCTTCGGCGGATTCGACATGGTAGTAGCCAGAGTGCTGGTCCTGCCCGAAGCGGATGGAGTCGAAAATAAAGAATTCCAGTTCGGGGCCAAGGTAGCAAACCGTGGCAAGACCGGTTTGCCGGAGGTACAGCTCGGCCTTGCGTGCGATATGGCGCGGATCGCGCGAGTACGGCTGGTGCAGGACAGGGTCCAGCACGTCGCAGATCAGCGCCAGCGTTGGTGCTGCGCAATACGGATCGATGAACGCCGTGGCCGGGTCAGGCCTGACCAGCATGTCGGACTCGTGGATTTCCTGGAACCCGCGAATGGAAGACCCGTCGAAGCCGATGCCGACAGAGAATAAGTCGTCGTTGACTTCCGGCAGCGTGATCGAGAAGTGCTGCCACACGCCGGGCAAGTCGGTGAACCTGAGGTCAACCACCTGGATCGCGTGCGTCCGGATCAGATCGATGACCTCGCCGGGGTTTTGCGGCGGTACAACGTGATAGCTGCCGGGTTCTATTGAGACCATGCCCATATCCGCCTCCATCGTCTGCCCGCAGCCTAGTCCAAGATTAGTCTGTCGGATTCCGAATGGAAAGTGCCTTACCAGCCCTGCAGTTTTTCCGAAACGACCTTATTGCGGTGAACTCCGCGGTAAAGATGGATGGGGACGGCGACGGTATTCCATGTGAGACGCCGCCCCGAGCCAATGGCTAGTGGCTTT
>NZ_KB944505.1:0-83819 GCF_000389805.1 Cupriavidus sp. GA3-3 | reverse complement strand
GGGAGCCAATGGCTAGTGGCTTGCCCGATCATCGATCACCTGCTGCAGCGCCTGCACGAATTGCCTGACTGCTGGCGTCGCTACCTCCTCGTCGAACGCGAATTCCACGTCGAAGCGGTCAGCGACCTCAGGCAGTGGCACCAGCCGCACGGTCGGCGGACAGACGGTTGACAGGCTTGCGGGGACAAACGCGCAACCCATCCCCGCCGAAACCAGACCGAGCACGGTCGGGATGTCGCTGCCCACCTGGGCCACGCGAGGCGAGAAGCCGGCGCGCTCGCACTGCGTCATCAGGAAGCGATGCTGGGACGAGGACCGCGCCGGATCGAACCAGACGAAGGGCAGATCCGCCACGTCCGCCAGTCGTTTCGGCTGCTTGTGGCGGGCGGTCTGCGATGAAGGCATGGCCAATACGAAGCGGTCGCTGAGCAACACGATGCCAGTCAGATGCGGCGCCTCATGCCGACGCCAGGCCATGATGCCGCCATCCACCTGCCTGTTCCGGATCGCGGCAATCTGCTCCGTCGACAGCATCGGGTCCACCAGAACCTTGACTTCCGGGCACGCTATCCGGAAGGCCCGGAGCACCTCCGTCACGACGGCTGAACTCAGGTAGTTCGGCAACACACCAAGGCGCAGCTCGCCGAGCTGCCCGGCGGCGCAACGCAGGGCGCGATCGCGGCTGGCTTGCAGGTTTGCCAGAAGTTGTGTGGCATCCCTCAGGAAGCTCTCGCCCGCCACGGTGAGTTGCACGCCCCTTGCCTTGCGCGCCAGCAGTGGCGTACCGATGGCCGCCTCAAGTTCGATGATTTGCCGCGACAGGGCTGGCTGGACAATGCCGACGGCACGGGCGCCCGCCACCACGCTGCCGGCCTGCGCTACCGCGATGAAGTAGCGAAGATGCCGCAATTCAATGTTCCGCATACCGTTTCCGCCCATTCATTTCCATACTCATTAAGCATAGCTAGGCTACCTAAATAACATTGGTTTGCATAGCTTCCTGCGACTACGATGGCGCAGCTTCCCGCGTTGCAGGGACGGCTCGCTTTCCACATTTCGCTACCAAACATGACGCTTCACATCAGCACACCTTTTGTACAGTCCCAGCCCAATTCGCGGCGGCTCGGCAAACCGGTCTGGCTAAAGATGGAAGCCGCACAGCCGTCCGGGTCTTTCAAGCTTCGGGGTGTCGGAGCCTTGTGTGAAGCGCGGCACGCCGCGGGCGTACAGCGATTCGTTGCATCTTCAGGCGGAAATGCCGGGCTTGCGGCAGCCTATTGCGGACGCGAACTCGGCGTTCCCGTGGTGGTGGTGGTACCGGAGAGCACACCATCGCGAGCGCGCGACCTGATCCGCCTGGAGGGCTCGGAGTTGATCGTGCGCGGAGGCACATGGGCGGAAGCGCACGAGTTTGCACTGTCCCTGATCGGGCCACGCGATGCCTTCGTGCACCCGTTCGACGATCCGCTCATCTGGCAGGGGCACGCCACGCTGGTGGACGAGATCGCGGCATCCGGGCCGAAGCCAGGCGCCATCGTTCTTGCCGTGGGCGGTGGTGGCCTGCTGTGCGGCGTGCTGGAGGGGCTTCAGCGGAATGGCTGGTCCGACGTGCCTGTGATCGCGGTAGAAACCGACGGTGCGGACTGCTACGCCCGCTCGGTTGCCGAAGGCAGGCCGGTCGAACTCGCACAGATCACCAGCGTGGCGACGTCGCTTGGCGCCAGGCGGCCGTGTGATGGCGCGCTCCGATGGGCGCAGCGTCACGAGATCCAGAGCGTCGTTGTGTCAGACAAACAGGCGGTGGAGGCAGCGATAAGGCTTCTTGACGAACACCGCGTCCTGGTTGAGCCGGCATGCGGCGCAGCCTTGGCGGCATTGGATTGTGACACCCCGGTGCTGCAGGCGGCGTCCAGCATTACCGTGGTGGTATGTGGCGGGGCCACGGTGACGGCACAGCAACTGCTTGACTTTGCTGCAAGGCTGGACTGAGCGGGCTTAAGGTAGCAATTTGGTAAGCTCGGCTACCCGCCGGCGAGATTCGCCCGAATTACCTGGTTCCGGGGATGCCCCTCACGGCCGATTTCTGTCAGCCTGGCGTGATCCGGAGATCGGCCAGTTCCGGTGGTACAGCTAAACTCTGGCCGTGACCGCACCGTACCCAATGAGCCAACCATTGACTGACACCGGCGAATCGGTGTTGCCCGCTCCCTTGCTGGTCGTCGAGGACGAGCCACTGATGCAGACCAGGCTACGCACGATCCTGGCCACGCTCGGCTATGCCGAGGAGGCCTTGTGGTTTGCCGGCAGCCTCGCCGACGCCAATGCGCTGCTAACCGCCCAGCCGTTTGCGATGGTGCTGGTTGACGTCGGGTTGCCCGACGGCAATGGCATCGACCTCATTCGCGCGTTGCACGAGCGCGATCCTGCCTTGCCAACTCTGGTAATCTCGACCTGGAACACGGAGCGCGTCATCGTGAGCGCGCTGCAGGCGGGTGCCACCGGTTACCTGCTCAAGGAGCGCGACGACCTCGAGATTTCCTTGTCGATCCGCAGTGCGCTGCGCGGCGGAGCGCCGATCGATCCTTTCGTTGCCAGGCACATCCTCGATCTGGTCGCCACGACGGCACCATTGCCAGGCGGGGCGCAAATTCATGCGCGCCGATTGGTCGGCGCGTCGCCGCTGAGCGCACGGGAAATCGAAATCCTCTCGCTGGTCGGCAAGGGCCTGACCAATCGGGAGATCGCGGATTTGCTGTCCTTGTCCAGACTGACGGTCGAATGCCACATCAGGAACATATACAAGAAGTTGGCCGTCCACTCCCGCACGCAGGCCGTTTTCGAAGCGCGTGCGCATGGCTTGTTGCGCTGATCTTGGGCGCCACGCTCCTCGCCGGCGCTGCAAACGCGCAGGAAGGGCCGGGCGCCACCGCCTTTACCCGCATAGAGGCTGCCCGATCGACCTGGCAGGGTGATAGCCCGCCGGCGGCGGGCTGGGTCCCAGTGAAGCTGCCGGACGACTGGTCCTCGCGCTGGCCCGATTTCGACGGCGTGGTCTGGTACCGGCTGAGCTGGCAGTGCGCAGATGCAAGCCAACCCACGGCGCTGATGCTCGCTTACCTGAATATGGCGGGGGCGGTTTATCTCAACGGCAGCTTGCTGATGCGTGACGCGAGCCTCGTCGAACCGCTCACGCGAGCCTGGAATACTCCCCGTTATCAGTTGATATCTCCGCCGCTGTTGCGGGAGGGCACCAACACGCTGCTGATTCGCGTCTCGGGGCTGTCGGCATACCAACCCGGCCTTGGACCAGTATCGGTCGCCGACCCGGACCGCCTGCGGGCCGCTTACGAACAGGCCTACCGGCTGCGTCATGACCTGCAGTTGGTCAGCCTTGCAATCACCGTCGCGCTAGGTTGCTTCTTCTTTTCGCTCTGGGTGATGCGCCGGCAAGAAGTGACCTACGGATGGTTCAGCCTGATGTCGCTGGCCTGGTGGTGGGTGGCGCTGAATCAGGTGGCGACGAGCACCTGGCCGTTTGCCAGTACCGATGCCTGGGGGCGCGCAAATATCATCGCGCTGCTCATCTACAGTGCTGCCTTCACGATGTCCATGGTGCGCTTCTGCGAACGGCGCCTGCCGCGCATCGAAGCGGTGCTCTGGACGCTGGTAGTGTTGGGCGCCGCCGTCATGCTCGGGGCGCCGCACGGTTACCTGACCGACGTGCGCAACACGCTGACGGTGGGACTGGCGTGCAATTTTTTCGCGACGTGCCTCGTATTTCTCTGCTTTGCCGGGCGCAGTGGTCGCACCGACCATCGCATCCTCTCGTTTTGCATTGCAATTTTCCTTGTCGCCGCGGTACACGACCTGCTGAGCTTTCTTGGCATCCTCGAGGACAACCTCTACTACGCGGCCCTCACTTCGCAGTTCCAGATGATCGCCATGGCGCTGGTGCTGGCCTGGCGCTTCGTCGCCAACCTGCGCCGCATTGAACGATTCAATGACGAACTGCACTGCAAGATCGACGCGGCCAAGGCGGAGCTCGCAGCCAACCTGGATCGCCAGCGCGAGTTCGAAGTCGCCAATGCGCGGCTCAGTGAACGGCTCAATCTCGCACACGACCTGCACGACGGGCTCGGCGGCACGCTCGTCAGCGGAATTGCGACACTGGAGCGCATCCCTCACGACATCCCGCCAGGCCAGGTCCTGTCGATCCTCAAGGAGCTGCGCGACGACCTGCGCATCATCATCGATACCACCTCCAGCCAGCAGTTTGGCGAGCACGCGCTGGCAGGTCAGATCGTGCCGCTGCGGCACCGTCTTACGCGGCTGTTCGAGAGCCACGACATCGAGTGCCGGTGGCAGCTCACTGGCCTCGATCAATGCTATCTGCCGACTTCGCAAATTCTTGATGTCATGAGGACCTTGCAAGAGGCGCTGACCAATGTGCTGAAGCACAGCAAGGCGAGTCGCGCGGACGTCGTCCTGCGCAATGATGCCCGGGGGCTGGAGCTGGTTGTCAGCGACAACGGAATGGGCTTCGAACCCGCCGCCATCGAACGGCATCCGGGCACCGGCATGCGCAGCATGCGCGCGCGTACCCGGCGTCTTGGCGGGACGCTCAGCGTGCGATCCACAGGGGAGGGGACAATGCTGACCGTGCGTATCCCAATCGCGGCCGACACCCTTGGATCACCACTTGACCTGCAGCCCGGCCGATCCAATGATCGAGTTCCTGACCCTGGCATTACCCCCCGTGGCCCAAAGCCTGCCGGCTTCGCCATAGAGACTGATCCTCCGGTTCAGGGCCAAGGTTAGGCCGCCGGCGAGACGAACATAGTCAATGTTGAACGGGCTGCGGATGCATTCGAACCCTCGAAGCCGGGTGCAGGTCGTTCGCTGACGATCCCACGGCCAACTTCCGTAGACGACCCAGAACGGCCAACCGATTGGTCGTGGTAGAGTCGACCATCATTTCTTATCGTGTAGCCTTATGTCGCCACCCGTTGAGATTCCGGCAATTGTTCCCGCGCAAACCGCGCTGGTGGTCATGCATTATCAGACCGACATCCTGGCGCTATTTCCCTCGGTCGCGCCCACTCTGCTCTCCAACACGCGCAAGCTGTGTGACGCCGCGCGGGCCAGGGGCGTCAGCGTTTATTTTGCCAAGATCCACTTTGCTCCAGGCTATCCGGAAGTCAGTCCGTTGAACCGGAACGGGCAGGGAATCAAGCAGCTTGGTCTTTTCGTCGACGACCAGATCTCGCCGGAACTCGGCCAGCAGGCCACCGAGCCGCTGATCATCGCGCATCGCGCCAGCGTGTTCTTTGGTACTGACCTGCAGGTACGGCTTTCCGCGCAGGGTATCGATACCCTGCTCATGGTGGGCATTGCTTCGACCGGTGTGGTGCTGTCGTCGGTCGCCTATGCGAGCGATGCGGACTTCCGGCTATTCACGGTCAAGGATTGCTGCTACGACCCGGATCAGGTCGTGCACGACCATCTCTTTTCAACGGCGTTCGATTCGCGCACAACGGTGCTTTCGCTCGCTGATGCCTTGCGCTTGCTTGCCTAGCATTTCGACCTGCCAGGAGTGCCGCCGCGCCATCTCTCAGGCAGACGGGAAGAGCAGATGATCGGTCAGGTTGCCCTTCAGATCGAGCATCGAATAATTCCGGCGGCTGAAGCGCCAGCGTCCGTCGACCTTTTCGAAGGCGTCATGATAGCGACCGGCCGCAATCACCTGCAGCGCGATTCGGTCGGATGCCTGAAGGACCGTGTAGTACGATCTGACGGTAGCTGTCAGCTTGCCCGAAGCAATCTCAATGATCGGATTGCTGATGACATGCCGGGTTCTGGGCGTTCCATCCGCATGCAATTTCACATAGGCTTGCCAGAGCTTGAGCATGGCCTCGGAACCTCGCAGCACTGCATCTCCGGTGTCGATCTCTGCATGCTCGAACAGTGGGCGACCCCAGGCAGATCGCCGGCGTCCATGCGCTCGGCATAGATGTAGAGGAGATTGGCAAGCTGCACGGCATCCTCGGTCATCGACTCGTCTCCGGTGGTTTGCGAGGATTAAAGCAGTCCGGCGCTACTCCGGCATCGTCCGCTTGGAGTACGAAGCCCTTACCCCATCCCCACCACACTGGACAGCAACATCTTCACCAGCAGCGCCTGCCGCGTCGCCCCGGTCTTGGCAAAGATGCCCCGCAGGTGCGCCCGTGCCGTGTTCTTCTTGATGCCGAGCCGCATCGCGGCTTCGTCCAGCGTCAGCCCGTCGACCATCAGCAAAGCCAGTTCGATCTCGGTCGGGGTCAGGTGGAACAGCTTGCGCAGGTTGGCGTGGGTGTTGCGCGGCGATCCCGCCGGGTCGCGGATGAACACCGCCACCGCGGGTCGGCGCGACTTGTCTTCGCTGCGATAGCTGAGCGGGACCGGCCGCACCAGCACGCTCAGGGGTGTGGGCGCGGCGGGGCGGCTCAGCGTGGTGACTTCGCTGCGCGGTGCGGCCAGCGCGTGGGCCTGGGCCGCGCCTTCCAGGATCTTGCGGAACCTGCGGTTTTCCACCGGGCAGTGCGCGTGCAGTGCGCCGTCTGACAGGTAGAGGCCGTCGCGCGCCTGCAGCAGGCGGCCGGCGACGTCGTTGGTCCGGATGGTCCTGCCGTGTTCGTCCAGGATCACCGTGCCGACCTGCAGCCGGTCGACGGCGTCCGCGTACAGGGACCGTTCGGATGCAAGCACGTCGAGCGCGGCATGCAGGTCCACTGCGCGCTTCAGGTGCGGCAGCAGGCCGTGCAGCAGTGCCTTGTCGGCCTCGCCGAAGTCCTGTCCCGCGTGGACGCGGCTGATGAACAGCGCGCATTCCACGCCGTCGGGCGTGACCAGGTTGGCCGCCAGGATATAGCGCAGGCCCAGCGGTTGAAGGTATTGCGTGTAGAAGGGGTGTGCCAGCCAGCCGGCTTCGCCAAACAGTTCGTCGGCGCTGAAGAGCCGGTCCGGGTGCAGGTCCAGGAAGGGGCACAGCGCGTAGTACTGCTCGCTGTACGAGGGCTCGCCCGGCAGGTGCGGGCCGTAGTCGGAGGCATTGACGATCAGGCCCGGCCGGTCGGTGGCAGGGTGGCGCAGCACCAGCGTGACGAAGGCGGCGCCCAGGCGCTGGCGCACGCTTTCCAGGAAGCCGGCCCAGGGCATGGCTTCGGTCGGGCCCTGGTAGAGCTGGGCGAGCAGGGCGCTCAGCTCGGCGGCGGGCAGGGGGGCTGGCAGCATGATGGCGGTCCGTCGGATCGTGGCAACAGTCAAAAGCGCGAATCTCGCCCCTGATTGCTGACAAAACCCGCATGCCGCGGGTTTGCTCCCCTCTCCCGCTTGCGGGAGAGGGGCCGGGGGAGAGGGCAGGCATTGGCAGTATCGACAGCCTGCACTTCGTCGACACACCGGCCCTCTCCCCAACCCTCTCCCGCAAGCGGGAGAGGGAGCACACAACTGGTCATTCAGACTCAATGGCACTTGGCAAGCTTGTCAGCACTCCGAGACGCAAATCCCGCCGTTCCCATCGTACCGACCCCGTCCGTCGCCTCATCGTCCGTTCGGCCTAGGGCTTCTCCCGCAGCCACGCCACGATCCGCTCCGCCGCCTGCTCCGCGGTGTCGGCGGTAGTGTCGATGCGGATCTCGGGCCGCTCGGGCGGCTGGTACGGCGAATCGATGCCGGTGAAGTTCTTCAGCTCGCCGCGCCGCGCCTTGCGGTACAGGCCCTTGGGGTCGCGTTGCTCGGCCACCGCCAGCGGCGTGTCAATGAAGACTTCGACGAAATCGCCGTCGCCGGCGAGCGCGCGGGCCATCTCGCGTTCCGAGCGGAACGGCGAGATAAAGGACACCAGCACGATCAGGCCCGCATCGAGCATCAGCCTTGCCACTTCCGCCACGCGCCGGATGTTCTCGACGCGGTCGGCCTCGGCGAAGCCCAGGTCCTTGTTCAGGCCGTGGCGCACGTTGTCGCCGTCGAGCAGGTAGGTGTGGTGGCCCAGCGCGTGCAGGCGCTTTTCCACCAGGTTGGCGATGGTGGACTTGCCCGCGCCGGAGAGCCCGGTGAACCAGACGATGCGCGGCGACTGGTGCTTGAGCGCGGCATGGGCGCGGCGGTCCACGTCGATGGCCTGCCAGTGCACGTTCTGCGCCCGGCGCAGCGCAAAGTGCAGCATGCCGGCGCCGACCGTGTTGTTGCTGAGACGGTCGATGATGATGAAGCCGCCCAGCTCGCGGTTGCGCGCGTAGGGATCGAAGGCCACCGGCTGGTCCAGGTGCAGGTTGCACACGCCGATCTCGTTCAGCTCCAGCGTGCGCGCGGCCAGGTGTTCGAGCGTGTTGACATTGACCTTGTACTTGGGCTGCGCCACGGTCACGCCCACGGTGCGCGTGCCGAGCTTGAGCAGGTAGGGGCGCCCGGGCAGCATGGCGTCCTCGTTCATCCACACCAGCGTGGCCTCGAACTGGTCGGCCACTGCCGGCGGGTCTTCCGGGCAGGCCAGCACGTCGCCGCGGCTGATGTCGATCTCGTCCTCCAGCGTCAGCGTCACCGCCTGGCCGCGCATGGCGTGCTCGCACGCGCCGGCGGCGCCGACGATGCCGGCCACGCGGCTCTCGCGGCCCGAGGGCAGCGCGCGCACGCGGTCGCCACGGCGGATCTCGCCGGCGCTGACGGTGCCGGCAAAGCCGCGGAAGTCCAGGTTGGGCCGGTTGACCCACTGCACCGGCAACCGGAACGGTTCGCCTTGCACGGGCGCGTTGTCGATCGGCACGTTCTCCAGGTGGGCCATCAGCGTCGGGCCGTGGTACCACGGGGTATTGGCGCTGGGCTCGGTGATGTTGTCGCCGCGCAGGGCCGACATCGGAATGCAGGTGATATCGGTCAGGCCGATCTGCCGGGCGAACTCCCGGTACTCGTTCTCGATGCGCGTATGGACCTCGCGCGAGTAGTCGACCATGTCCAGCTTGTTGACGGCCAGCACCACACGGCGAATGCCAAGCGTGGCCACCAGGTAGCTGTGGCGGCGCGTCTGGGTCTGCACGCCGCGGCGCGCATCCACCAGCAGGATGGCCAGGTCGGCGGTGGAGGCCCCGGTGACCATGTTGCGCGTGTACTGTTCGTGCCCGGGCGTGTCGGCGACGATGAACTTGCGCTTGTCGGTGGCGAAGAAGCGGTAGGCCACGTCGATGGTGATGCCTTGTTCGCGCTCCGCGGCCAGGCCGTCCACCAGCAGCGCGAAGTCGAGGTTCTCGCCCTGCGTGCCCATTTTCTTCGAGTCGGCCTCCAGCTGGGCGAGCTGGTCTTCGAACAGCATCTTGGATTCATACAGCAGCCGGCCGATCAGCGTGCTCTTGCCGTCGTCGACGCTGCCGCAGGTGATAAAGCGCAGCAGGCTCTTGTTTTGCTGGGCGCGCAGGTAGTGGGCGATCTCGCCCGAGGTGCCGGTGGCTTGCGCGGCGTCCTGCGCAAGCGCGGGCGCGGTGTCGATCAGGGTTTCCATCAGAAGTATCCCTCCTGCTTCTTTTTTTCCATCGATCCGGCCGAGTCGCTGTCGATCAGCCGTCCCTGGCGCTCCGAGGTGGTTGCCAGCAGCATTTCCTGGATGATGCCGCCGAGGGTGTCGGCCTCGCTCTCGATCGCGCCGGTGAGCGGGTAGCAGCCCAGCGTGCGGAAGCGCACCTTGCGCAGCTGCGGCGTTTCTCCGGGGCGCAGCGGCAGGCGCTCGTCGTCGACCATGATCAGCGTGCCGTCGCGTTCCACCACCGGGCGCTCCTTGGCGTAGTAGAGCGGCACGATGGGGATGTCGTTCAGGTAGATGTATTGCCAGATGTCCAGCTCGGTCCAGTTGGACAGCGGGAACACGCGCAGGCTTTCGCCCTTGCGCTTGCGGGTGTTGTACTGGCGCCAGAGCTCGGGGCGCTGCATCTTCGGGTCCCAGCGGTGCTGGGCGGTGCGTACCGAGAACACGCGCTCCTTGGCGCGCGACTTTTCCTCGTCGCGGCGCGCGCCGCCGAAGGCGGCGTCAAAGCCGTAGTGGTCCAGCGCCTGCTTCAGGCCCTGGGTCTTCCACACGTCGGTATGGACGGCGGAGCCGTGCTCGTGCGGGCTGATATTGCGCGCCAGCCCTTCAGGGTTGACATGCACGCGCAGGTCCAGGCCAAGCCGCGCGGCGGTCTGGTCGCGGAACGCGATCATCTCGCCGAACTTCCATGTGGTATCGACATGCAGCAGCGGGAACGGCGGCCGCGCGGGATGGAAGGCCTTCATGGCAAGGTGCAGCATCACGGCGCTGTCCTTGCCGATGGAATAGAGCATGACGGGGTTTTCGCATTCCGCCACCACCTCCCGCATGATGTGGATGCTCTCCGCCTCCAGTTGCTCCAGGTGGGTCAACATCGGGATCTCCTCTTGGTTTGCCGGCGCCGTGCAGGGATGTCGCGGCGGTCTGGCATGGGCACAAGGTAGCGAGCCGGGGCCCTTCGCCACTTCGTCCGGGCGGACTAAGAAATCGCGGGACGCGGCGCGCATTTCCTAGTCCACCCGGACGAGGCTGGGGCGGCCCCGCGCTCGGTATCGTTGCTTCGCCGACGAACCACGGGAGCAGGCAGATGGCGAACTCCGCCGAAGAACAATTGCTGAGCGGCCAGACCTGGGCCGAGTTTTGCGAGGTGCTCAAGCGCAGCGGGCAGCAGATCCTGCGCCCGGAGGCCCCCTCGGACGCGCTCACGCGCGCCGAGGGCTTCCGCTACCTGAGCCGCCTGCTGCGCATTGCGCTGGAGATGCATGTGGAATTTGCCGATCCGGCGTTTCCCGGCTTCTTCTCGCCGTCGCACGAAACCGCCAAGATCGGCGCGGACAATCCGGACAACCTGTACCGATACGCACGCCTGGACGGCAGTGCCGAGTACCGCATCCGCGGCCGGCGCGGCACGGTGGCGTACCTGAGTTTCGGCACGCAGAAGGGCGGCTATGAAACCGACGGGCGCATGGTCCAGACCGGCTTTCTCGACAGCAACAAGCTGGCAGTGGCGGCCGATGGCAGTTTCGAGATCGCCCTCAGCGCGCGCCAGCACGAAGGCAACTGGGTGCGCATGGAGCCGGGCACCAACGCGCTGGTGGTGCGGCAGACCTTTATGGACCGCAAGGCCGAGACCCCGGCCGAACTGCACATCGAGCGCCTCAATGGCAGCGACAAGCCGCCCGTGCTCGACGCTGAACGCCTGCATGGCGGCCTGCTGCGCGCCGCTGGCTTTGTCGAGGGGACCGCGCGCATCTTCGCCGACTGGGCCCAGGGCTATGGCGGCCATGTCAATGCGCTGCCGCCCGCCGACCAGGCCGTATGCCAGGCGGCCGGCGGCGATCCCAACATCTTCTACTACCACTCCTGCTGGGCGCTGGCGGACGACGAGGCGCTGGTGGTCGAGGTGGACCGGGTGCCGGCCTGCGATTTCTGGAACTTCCAGATCAACAACTACTGGATGGAGTCGCTCGACTACCGCTACCACGACATCTGCCTGAACAAGCACAGTGCCCGCCTGGATGCCAACGGCGGCGTCACCGTCGTCCTCAGCGCGCGCGATCCGGGCCTGCCCAACTGGCTGGAAGCCGCGGGCCACCGCAACGGCACCATGTGCTGGCGCTGGGTGGGGGCGGCGCAGCCGGTGCATCCGCGCACGCGCGTGGTCAAGCTTGAATCGCTCAGGAATGAATGCCGGGAGAACGCATGAACACCATCGCATCCGACCACACCGCAGTGCTTGACGTGGAGCGACTGCTGGCACAGGCCAGCGCACAGTCCGGCGGACTGACTGACTTTGGCCCGGGCGATTACCGCGAGGCGCTGGCGGTGCTGTCCGACTCGCTTGCGCGCGAAGCCGGGCTGTCGCCGCAGGGCGCGCAGATGCTGCAAGGCAAGCTGCAGGCGCAACTGGTGAACCGGCTGGTGATCCAGGACTACTGCCGGCGCCATCCCGAAATCCTGGAAGAGCGCGTCGACGATCCGCTGGTGATCGTCGGCCTGCCGCGCACCGGCACCACGCTGCTGCAGCGCATGCTGGCCACGGACGCGCGCTTCCACTCGGCGGCGTGGTGGGAAACGCGCTACCCGGCGCCGCTGCCCGGCGAGGACGTGCGCGATGCCGGCCGGCGCATCGGGCTGGCGCGCGAGGAGGTGGCGCAGATGATCCGCTTTATCCCGGACATCCTCGCCATCCATCCGCTCGACGCGATGGCGGCCGACGAGGAATTCATGCTGATGGAGCATTCCTTCCTGTGCGCGATGGATTCCTACGCCAACGTGCCGTCCTATACCGACTGGCTGGCGCGCCAGGACCACACCCAGGTCTATGCCTACCTGAAGACCATGCTGCAGTTCCTGCAGTGGCAGAAGCGGCAGCGCGGCGAGCCGCCGGCGCAGCGGTGGGTGCTGAAGACGCCGCAGCACCTGCATACGCTGGAAATCCTGTTCCGGGTCTTCCCCGGCGCGCAGGTCGTGCTGACCCATCGCGACCCCGCCCAGACCATTCCGTCGATGGCCAGCATGGCGCATACGCTGTGGAAGCTGTACGCCGACGCGCCCGATGCCGCCACGGTGGGGCGGCAGTGGAGCGGGCAGATGCAGCGCGCCACCGCCCATGCCATGACGGTGCGCGACGGGCTGCCTGCCGATTGCTTCCTCGACGTGCGTTTCGAGGATACCGTGCGCGATCCCTTCGGCGTGGCGCAGGCGGTCTACCGCTTTGCCGGCATGCCGCTGACCGAGTCCGCGCGCGCCGGCATGTGGGCATGGATGGAGGGCAACCCGCGCAACCAGCGCGCGGCGCACGCCTATACGCTGGAGCAGTTCGGACTGAGCCAGGAACAACTGGAACGCGATTTCGCCGGCTACCGCGCACGGCACATCCTGAAGCAAAACTAAGACTGCGCACTGCGCATCACAGGAGACAACACCATGCTGTTGAAAGACAAGGTCGTCATCGTGTCGGGAATCGGTCCCGGGCTGGGCGTCAAGCTGGCCGTTGAGGCGGCGCGCGAAGGCGCCCGCGCCATTGCCATCGCCGCGCGCACCGCGGCGAAGCTGGACGACGCCCAGGCCCGCATCGATGCACTAGGCGCCGACTGCGAAGTGCTCAAGGTGGTGACCGACATCACCGACCGGGCCCAGTCCCGGCACCTGGCCGGCGAGACCATGCGCCGCTTCGGCCGCATCGATGCGCTGGTCAACAGCGCCTTCCAGCACGGCAACTTCCCCGAGCCGGTGGAAGCGGCCGACCTGGATGTCTGGCGCCAGGTGTTCGACACTAACGTGTTCGGCACCATGACGCTGACGCAGGAAGTGGCGGCGCTGATGAAGCCGCAGGGCGGCGGCGCCATTGTCATGATCAACACCCAGGCCACGCGCAAGCCGATGCCCGGCGAATCCGGCTACGCGGCGTCCAAGGGCGCGCTGGCGGTGGCGGTCAAGTACCTGGCGCGCGAACTGGGCCCGCATGGCATCCGCGCCAACAGCATCTTCATGGGCTGGATGTGGGGCGAGCCGGTGCAGGGCTATGTGCGCCACGCTGCGGCCGAGCAGGGCGTGAGCGAGGACACCGTGATCGCGCCGGTGACCGCGCAGATTGCGCTGGGCCGCATGCCGACCGACGACGACTGCGCGCGCGCTGCGCTGTTTCTCGTGTCAGACTACGCCAGGGCCATCACCGGCGCTTCGCTCGATGCCAACGGCGGCGATTTCATGCCCTGAGTCCTGACCACACCAATGACACGCTACTTTGCCTTCAACGGCGACGCCGACGGCCTGTGCGCCCTGCAGCAGCTGCGCCTGGCGCAGCCCGGCGACGCCACGCTGGTCACCGGCGTCAAGCGCGATATCCGGCTGCTCGAGCGCATCGACGCCGGGCCCGGCGATACCGTGACCGCGCTGGACATCTCGCTGGAGCAGAACCGCGATGGCCTGATGCGGCTGCTCGGCGCCGGTGCGCGGGTGGACTACTTCGACCACCACCATGCCGGCGAACTGCCCGGGCATGCCGGCCTGTGCGCGCATATCGACGAGGGGCCGGAGGTTTGCACCAGCCTCCTGGTCGACCGCCACCTGGACGGCTGCCACCGGCGCTGGGCGATCACCGCCGCGTTCGGCGACAACCTGGGCAGCGTGGCGCGCGCGCTGGCGGCGCAGGCCGGGCTGGGCGAGCGCGAAACCGCGGTGCTGGAACAGCTGGGCACGTGCCTGAACTACAACGCCTATGGCGAGTGCGTGGCGGACCTGCATTTCGATCCCGCCGAGCTGGCGCGGCACATGCTGCCGTTTGCCGACCCGCTGGCGTTCGCCGCGCAATGCGGGGCCTATGCGGTGCTGTGCGACGGCTATGCGGACGACATGGCCCGCGCGCGCCGCCTGGCGCCCGCGCACGAAGTGCCCGGCGCCGCGCTGCTGGTGCTGCCTGACGCGCCGTGGGCCCGGCGCGCGATCGGCGTGCTGGCCAATGAACTGGTGCGCGGGCGGCCCGGCGACGCCATCGGCCTGCTCTCGCCGAAGTCCGGCGGCGGCTTTGCCGTCAGCGTGCGGGTGCCCGCCCACAGCGCCACCGGGGCGGCCGATTTCTGCCGCGGCTTCGAGACCGGCGGCGGCCGGCGCCTGGCAGGCGGCATCAACCACCTGCCAGACGCCGAAGTGGAGCGCTTCACGCGCTGCTTTGCAGATTGCTTCGGTCCCCGTTCCTGATAATTCAGCACGGCGGCACGAACTCGGTGACCTCCAGGTCGAAGCCGGTGACGGCGCGATACGGCACCGGGTGGCTGAGCAGGCGCAGCTTGTGCGCCCCCACATCGCGCAGGATCTGCGCCCCGACCCCCAGCGCGCGTTGCGCGAAGGCCGGCGCCGGCGTGGCGGCGGCCGGCGCTGCCAGCCGCTCCAGCCGCTGCTGCGGCGATTCGCGCTCATCCAGCAGCACCAGCACCCCACAACCCTCGGCGCCGATGCGGGCGAGCGAGCGCTCCAGGTTCCAGGCGGGCAGGGCCGGCGTGCCGAAGCCCAGCACGTCGCGCTGCATTTCCACGGTCTGCACGCGTGTCAGCACTGGCTGCCCAGGATCGGGCTGGCCCAGCACCAGCGCAAGATGAAGCGCATCGACCGGCGCGTCATGGTAGGCGTGCACGGTGAAGCAACCGAAGGGCGTGGCCAGTTCCGTCGAATGCGTGCGGCACAGTGCGCTTTCGGTCAGCAGCCGGTGGTGGATCAGCCCGCTGATCGAAACCGCCGGCAGGCCGTGGTGCCGCGCGAAGGCCAGCAGGGCGGGGCCGCGCAGCAGGTCGCCGTCGTCATCGAGCAGCATCGCGTAGGCGCCGGCGGCTACGCGACCGGCCAGCGCCGGCAGGTCTGAGCAGGCCTCGGCAAAGCCCGCGCGGCGCAGCACGCCGTCGGGCTGGGCCACCACCGGGAAGATGTGGCCGGGCTGGACCAGGTCATGCGGCTGCGCGCGCGCTGCCGCCGCCACGCGCAGCGTGAGCGCGCGGTCGGCGGCGGAGATGCCGGTGCTGACGCCGCTGGCCGCTTCGATCGACACCGTGTAGCGCTCGCGCTGGCGGTGGTTCGCGGCCATCGGCGGCAGCTGCAGCAGCGCGCGGCGCGCCTCGGTGATTGCCATGCAGACCAGGCCGCGCGCCTCGGCGGCCATGAAGTTGACATCGGCCTCGCTGGCGCGCTCGGCGGCAACCAGGACGCAGCCGGTGGCCTCGTCGGTCTCGTCCTCGATCACCAGCACACGCTGGCCCGCGGCCAGTGCCGCGAGCACGTCGGCCATCGGCGGCAGTGTGGTGGCGCTCATGCTGCCTCCTGCCGGCTGGTACTGCCGAAGGCCTGGCGCAGCGATGCCGCGGCCGCATCCAGTGCATCGCTGGCGGCATCGATCATCCCCTGCATGCTGATAAAGCCGTGAAACTGGCCGGGCCAGCGGCGCACGGTGGCGCTGCCGCCCGCGCGCTGCAGGGCCTCGCCATAGGCCTCGCCCTGGTCGCGCAGCGGGTCGTATTCGGCGGTGATGATGGTGGCTGGCGGCAGGCCGTGCAGCTCGCGCTGGTGCAGCGGGCTGGCGCGCACATCGGTGGCGTCCGCCGGGTTGGCCAGGTACTGGGCGCGATACCAGTCCAGTTCCGCGGCACTGAGGAAGTAGCCCTGCGCGCATTCGCGGTAGCTGGCGCTGGTGGCCGCGGCGTCGCTGCAGTCCAGGTAGGGGTAGAGCAGCAGCTGGTGCCGCAGCGCGATGGCGCCGCCGCGCAGCTGCTGGCAGGCAACGGCGGCAAGGTTGCCGCCGGCGCTGTCGCCGGCCACGGCAAGGCGGGCCGGGTCGGCGCCCAGTTGCGCCGCATGCGCGGCGGCCCAGCGCACGGCCGCGACGGCGTCGTCGGCCGCGGCCGGGAAGCGTGCCTCCGGCGCGAGCCGGTAGTCGACCGACAGCACCAGCGCGCCGCTGCGGCGCGCCAGGCCGCGGCAGATGTTGTCGTGCGAATCGAGGCCGCAGAGGACAAAGCCGCCGCCATGGAAATAGACCACGAGCGGCAGTGCGGTGCCGTCGTCGGGCCGGTACAGGCGGGCCTTCAGCGGGCCTGCGGCGCCATCGATGGTGAGGTCTTGCTGCGCGGCGACGGTGTCGCCGGACGCGAACGCGGGCATGGCAGCCAGCGCGGCACGGTAGTCGGCCGCGCGCAGCGTGGAAAAGTCGGGGCTGGGCATGGCGGCCATGGCTTCAAGCACGGCGCGGGCCTGGGGGTCGAGCGGCATGGGGTCTCCTGGATTGCAGTGGGGAAATCGGTGTCAGAGCGCGAACGCCGGCGCGGTGCCGGCGGCAATGCCTTGCGCGCGCGCCAGCGCCGCATGCACGGCCTGCTCGTGCGGCAGGATCCAGAACTGGCCGGCCGAGACCCCGTCCAGGATGAAGCGCGCGACCGCGTCCGGCGTGATGCCGGCGGCAATGCCGCTGCGCAGCGCGCCGTTCATCTGGTCCACCTCCTGCGCGCCGCCGCCGTCGAGGCCGGCAGCGATGCCGGTGGCCACCGGACCGGGGCAGACCACGGACACGCCCAGCGGCAGGCCCGCCGCCTGCAACTCCAGCGCGAGCCCTTCGCTGAGCGCCACCACCGCTTGCTTGGACAGCGTGTAGGGAGCCAGCCAGGGCCCCACGGCGAGGCCGGCCATCGAGGCCACGTTGACGATATGGCCGGCGCCTTGTGCCGCCATGCGCGGCACGAAGCAGCGCAGCGCGTGCAGCACGCTCCACAGGTTGACGCGCATCACGTGGTCGAACACTTCCGGCGGCAGCTCCCAGCAGCGGCCGGTGACGAGCACGCCGGCGTTGTTGACCAGCAGGTCGACGCGGCCCAGGCGCAGGAAGCTCTCTTCACATAGGTGCTCGATCTGCCGCGCGTCGCAGACATCGGTGGGCACGGCGATGACGTTCGCCCCCTGGCCGGCAAGCGCCTCGCGCACCGCTTCAAGCGCGCCGGCGTCGATATCGGCCAGCGCCAGCGCGTAGCCTTGCGCTGCCAGCGCCTGCGCGAGCGCGCGGCCGATGCCGTTGGCCGCTCCGGTGATCACTGCGGCCTGCTGCCGCGGGTTTGCCGCCATGGTCATGGTTCTCCGTGAAAAGAAGGCGGCGGGGATCGCCGCGCATGGCTGACTTGTAGCGGCAGCGCGGCGGCACGGCATCGTCTGTTTGGGTAGGACAGGGGGGCATCACACGGCGTGTAGGGGTTTGCCCTTGAACGGCCGGGATGGGTCTGTCCTTAGTCTGTTTGGAGTATGTGTTCGGCCCGCTGGCGCGTGAGGATTGGCCTGTCCCGCAGGACTAGTCCGGCCAGCGTGTGCAGCCGGTCTTGCCTAGGGCAAACCACGAAGGCGGGGGCAAGCCGCGACCCCTTTGCCGTCCCTATAATCAGGGCACAAAAAAGGGCCACAGAGCCCGTAGCAGGCCAGCGCCGACCCGGCACGCCCGAAGCGCTGCGCACGCCACAATGGAGACAGAGGAAAATGCTGATGGAGGTTAGCCAGAACCAGGCGGCCGCACACCTGTTCGCGCAGGCGACGGTGTCGCTGTCGGAGTTCAGCACATTGCTGGGCAATATCTACCAGGGCCCGATGGAGCAGGTGCCCTGGGGCAAGGCACTGGAACAGATCCGCCGCCAGCTCAATGCCAACTATTGCACCCTGATCCTGCGCTCGCCGGCCACGGACCGGCCCGGGCTGATGATCAATGCGTCCGAGCATGGCTCGACCTTGCCGGGCGAGACCTCCTACAACAACTACTACTACGCGCTCGACCCGTTCATCGGCCTGCCGTCGGACCGGGTGGTGACCATCGATGAGCATCTCGGGCCCGGCGCCTGGTGCCAGAGCGAGCTCTACCAGCAGTTCCTCAAGGACATCGGCATCCGCTACATCCTTGGCGCGGACCTGCGTACCGATGACGGCGTCGAATGCCGCTTCCGCGTGTGCCGCGAGCATGACGGACGCGACTTCTCCGCCGCGGACAAGGCGCTGTGCACCGCGCTGCTGCCGCACCTGAAGCGCGCGGTGGACCTGCACTCGCGCATCGACGTGGTTGAATCCGAGCGCACCGTCTATGCCAGCGCCATCGACCGCATGCTGGTCGGGATGGTGATCCTGGACGAGTCCGGCACCATCATCAAGACCAATGCCGCCGCCGATGAAATCCTGGGCGCCAAGGATGGCATCCGTGTCGCCAAAGGCAGCCTGGACGTGGAATACGGCCAGGAGAACCGCAAGTTCCAGCGCCTGCTGCGCCAGGCCATGATGGGCCACCTCGGCACCACGCCGGCGCTGATGGAAGCGATGTCGATCACGCGCCCGTCCGGCAGCGCCAGGCTGGGCGTGCTGATCCGCACCATCCCGCTCAGCGAGTGGTCCGAGGACAACCGCAAGCGCCCCGCCTGCGTGGTGTTCATCCGCGACCCCGAGCGGCGCTCGCAGGCCTCGCACGAGGTCGTGCGCCAGCTGTTCGACTTCACCCCGGCGGAGACGCAGCTGGCGCTGCAGCTGGCCAACGGGCTCACGCTCGATGAGGCCGCGGACGAGCTCGGCATCAGCAAGAACACGGCGCGCGCGCACCTGCGCGCGATCTTCTCCAAGACCGGCGTGACCCGGCAGGCCACGCTGGTGCGCATGCTGCTGAGCAGCGTGATTTCTCTCGGCTAAACCACGTAACGCACGTCAGGGCTTTGCGCTGAGCACCAGCGCAAAGCCTTCCGGCGTTTCCAGCACCGCGCGCGTCTCATGCGGCCCCTGCGCCGCGGGCAGCGTCACGCCGGCACCGGCACCCACCAGCCGCGCCATCGCCGCGGCGATATCGTCACCCTCATCCACCTTGAAGGCCAGCGCGGGCTGGTCCACCAGGCGTTCCTCGCCGGCCACCAGCGCCAGCGTCAGCGCGCCCGCGTCGAGCGCGCAATAGCGGTTTCCGTCGCGAAACTTCACCGGTAGTCCGAGTCCTTCCGTGAAGAACGGCAGCGCGGTGTCGATGTCCGCGACGGGGTAAAGCAGCAGCCTGGCTTGCATGATGTCCTGATCCTCCTGGTGAAAGCGGGCGTGATGCCCGTGGCCAATGATAGGGATGCTCCATGTCCTGTTCATAATCCAATCAGACGATGTTGCAACGCCTTGCGCCGACCACACTGCGATCACACAGGCCGTTTCGGGCCGGTGGCGCGGCAACGGGCGGCGCCCCGGCGGCGGTCCTGAACCATCAATGCCAGACAAGGGGACTGCAATGCGTTTTTCACTGATCTATGAAGCCCAGACCGTCGATGCCTCGCGTGCCGGCGACCACAAGGTGTTCGATGAAATCATGGAACAGGTGGTGCTGGCCGAGGACATGGGCTTTGACGTGGTCTGGGCGGTCGAGCACACCGCACTGACCAACTATGCGCACATGAGCGCGCCGGAAACCTTCCTGGCCTTCGTCGCCGGGCGCACGCAGCGCATCGGCATCGGCCACGGCGTGGTGTGCCTGCCGCCGGCGATGAACCATCCGGTCAAGGTGGCCGAGCGCATCGCCACGCTGGACATCCTGTCCGGAGGCCGCGTGCACTTCGGCGTGGGCAAGGGCGGCACCCAGCAGGAGGCCGGCACCTTCGGCTACGACCTGAACAGCCTGCACCCGATGATCGACGAATCGATGTACCTGATCCCGAAGATCATGACGCAGGACGAGATCGAGCACGACGGCGAGTTCATCAAGATCCCGCGCCGCCCGATCCACCCCAAGCCGCGCCAGGACCCGCACCCGCTGATGTACCTGGCCTGCACCAATGCCGACACGCTGCAGCGCGCCGGCGCGCGCGGCATGGGCGCGCTGGTGCTTGGCTTTGGCGGCCCCGAGGATGTCGCCAGGAAGAACGAGATCTACCGCGCCGCGTGGGAGACCCGCAAGCCGGAGGACCAGGTGGGCTTCCGCCCGCACCAGCACCTGGCCGCGCTGTGCCCGACCATCGTGCTGGAAGACGGCCTGGCCGCGCGCAAGATCGGCATCAAGGGCCAGCGTTATTTCATGGAGTCGCTGTCGTACTGGTATGCCGGCGGAGAGCGGCCCGACCCGTCCACCTGGGACGACGAGCATGTCACCGCCACGGACGCGCAGGGCAAGGCCGTCATCAACACCAAGTTCGCCTCAGAGAAGGTCTCGGTGGATTTCAGCGACCCGTCGATGATGATGCTCAACCCCAACCATGCCTACGGTACCGTCGAGGACTGCATCGGCTACGTGCAGCGCCTGATCGATTCCGGCGCCGACGAGATCCTGTTCATCTGCCAGATGGGCACGGTGCCGCAGTGGGCGCAGCTGGAAACCATCCGCAATATCGGCGAGCACGTGATCCCGCACTTCCGCAAGCAGGGACGGAAGCTGCGCGCGCTGGCTTGATCGGCGCTATGCAAGCCTGCGGGTTTGCTCCCCTCTCCCGCTTGCGGGAGAGGGGCCGGGGGAGAGGGCCAGAGCATCCACGAAGTCCCACTCACCAAATCGCGACATAGCTAGTCCCAACAGACGATGGCACCCGGCCCCACCGGTGCAAACATCAAGGCCAGCTACAAGACCAAGCAACAAGGAGACCGCGGTGCATCACGACAACAATCCCAAGGAACTGGCGGCACGGCTGATCGCGCGTGCCGAGCAGATGATTCCGGTGCTGGCCGAGCGCGCCGCGCAGGCCGAGGCCGAAGCGCGCATTCCCGCCGAGACCATTGCCGACATGCAGGCCGCGGGCTTCTTCAAGGTGCTGCAGCCCCGCCGCCACGGCGGCTACGAACTCGATCCGCAGACCTTCTTCCGCATCCAGATGGCGCTGGCCAAGGGCTGCATGTCCACCGCCTGGGTCTATGGGGTGGTCGGCGTGCACAACTGGCAGCTGGCACTGTTCGACGAGCGCGCGCAGCAGGAAGTGTGGGGCAGCAACCCTGCCACGCTGATCGCCTCGACCTATATGCCGGTGGGCAAGGTCACGCCGGTCGAAGGCGGCTATCGCTTCTCCGGCCACTGGAAGTTCTCCAGCGGCAGCGAACTGTGCGACTGGATCTTCCTGGGCGGGCTGGTGCCGCCGGCCGAGCCGGGCGGCGCCTATGACTACCGCACCTTCCTGCTGCCGCGCTCCGACTACAAGATCGTGCGCAACTGGGATGTGCTGGGCCTGCGCGCGACCGGCAGCCACGATATCGTGGTCGAGGACGTGTTCGTGCCCGAGTACCGCACCCACCGCGCCGTCGATGGCGCCATGGGCACCAGCCCGGGGCTGGCGGTCAATGACGTTCCGCTGTACCGGCTGCCGTTCGCGCAGATCTTCGTGCGCGCGGTGTGCACCGCCTGCATCGGCGCGCTGGAAGGCACGCTCGATGACTTTGTCGCCTATGCCGACGGCCGCGTCAGCAGCAACGGTGGCGGAAAGACCGCGGAAGACGGCGGCGCGCAGATGGCTTGCGCCAACGCGCAGGTCGCCATCGACGAGATGCGGACCATCCTTGAGCGCAATTTCGACGAGCTGCTGGCCGTTGCGCGTGAAGGCGGCCAGGTGCAGACCCCGCGCCGCCTGCATTTCCGCTACCAGTCCGCGCAAGTGGCCGAGCGCTGCGCGCAGCTGGCCAACGGCCTGCTGCGCTATGCCGGCGGCAACGGCATCTACCGCAGCAACCCGATGGTGCGCCGCTTCCTCGACCTGCATGCGGCCCGCGCCCACTACGCCAACAACCTGGACCGCTTCGGCCAGAACCTGGGCGGCGTGATGATGGGCCGCGCCAACACTGACTTCTTCATCTGAGCCGCGCGCCGCACGGAGATCCAATATGAGCCAGAGCAGAGCGCGCATGCAGCCCAGCGAGTTCGACGTGGTGGTGGTCGGCTCGGGCGCCGGCGGCATGCTGGCCGCCTGCCGCGCCGCGGACCGCGGACTGTCGGTGGTGGTGCTGGAAAAGAGCAGCCAGTACGGCGGCACCTCGGCGGTGTCCGGCGGCGGCATCTGGATTCCGCTCAACCACCATATCGCGCCGGCGGGCGGGCGCGACGACTACGCCACGGCGCTGGAATACATCCTGGCGTGCGCCGGCGAGCACGGCGATCCACAGCGCGTGCGCGCCTATCTTGAGCAGGCGCCCCGCATGCTCCAGTACCTGGAGCAGCAGGCCGGCGTGCGTTACTACACGCTGCCGCGCTACGCGGACTACTTCCAGAAGGTTCCGGGCGCGATGCCGGGCTACCGCGCGCTCGACCCGATGCCGTTCGACGGCGCGCAGCTGCGCGAGGAATTCGCACGGCTGCGGCCGCCGTCGCCGGGCACGCTGGTGGGCGGGCGCGTGGCCGTGACCTCGGCCGAGGCGCATGCGCTGCTGTGCCGCGCGCCCGGCTGGCTGGGCCTGGCGGTGCGCCAGTTTGCCCGCTACTGGCTGGACCTGGGCTGGCGCCGCAAGACCCGGCGCGACCGCCGGCTCACGCTCGGCAACAGCCTGGTCGGCGGCCTGCGGCGGGCCATGATGGACCGCGCGATTCCGTTGTGGCTCGACACCGCGCTGCAGGACCTGATCGTCGAGGACGGCACCGTGCGCGGCGTGCGCGCGGTGCAGGACGGGCGCGTGGTGGAGATCCGCGCGCTGCGCGGCGTGATCCTGGCCGCCGGCGGCTTCGAGCGCAACCAGGCCATGCGCGAACAGTACCTGCCGCAGCCGACCCAGGCCGCCTGGAGCGCGACCCCGCCCAACAACACCGGTGACGGCATCCGCGCCGCCCAGGCCGCCGGCGCCGGCGTGGCGCTGATGTCCCACGTCTGGGGCGCACCCACCGTGCATGTGCAGGGCGAGGAAAAGCAGCGCGCGCTCTTTATCGAGCGCGCCATGCCCGGCTGCCTGGTGGTGAACGGGCAGGGCCGGCGCTTCGTCAACGAGGCCGCGCCGTATTCCGAGTTCGTTCCCGCCATGTACCGCGACCACGAGAAAACCGGCAGCAGCGTGCCGGCGTGGATGGTGTTCGACGCCGCCTTCCGCCACAAATATCCGTGCGGGCCGATCCTGCCCGGCTCGGTCATGCCGGACCGCGGCATTCCGGCAAGCCTGTCCGGCATCCTGGTGCGCGCCGACTCGCTGGCGCAGCTGGCGCAGCGGATCGGTGTCGATGCCGGCGGCCTGGCCGACAGCGTGGCGCGCATGAACCACTATGCGGCCACCGGCGTGGACGAGGAGTTCGGCAAGGGCGACAACCTGTTCGATACCTACTACAGCGACCCGGCAGTGCGGCCCAACCCGTGCCTGGCGCCGATCGGCAAGGCGCCGTTCTACGCCGTGCGCATCGATGCCGGCGACATCGGCACCAAGGGCGGCCTGGTGACGGACGCCAGCGCGCGCGTGCTGCGCGACGACGGCAGCGCCATTGCCGGGCTGTTCGCCATCGGCAATACCAGTGCCTCGATGATGGGCACCAGCTATCCCGGCGCGGGCTCGACACTGGGCCCGGCCATGACCTTCGGCTTTATCGCTGCCGACGTGCTCTCTCAGAACGCGCGCCAGCCTGCCGCCGCGCCCCATGCTCAAACCGTACAGGAGGCCCTATGAGCGCCAACCCCGAACCCAGCACCGCGCTGCGCGAAGACATGCTGATGGCGATGCGCCGCATGGCGCGCTCGGTGGCGGTGATCAGCTGCCGCCATGGCGAGCGCCGCTATTCGATGTCCGTGACCGCGGTCGATTCGCTGTCCGCGGACCCGCCTTCGCTGCTGATCTGCATCAACCGCAATTCTTCGATCTACCCGCCGCTGGATGCCGGCGCGGACTTCTGCATCAACCTGCTGGCAGCCGACCACCGCGATATCGCAGTGGATTGCAGCGGCCGGCTCAAGGGCGAGGAACGCTTCACCAGTGGCGAGTGGGAGGACGATCTGCTCGGCGTGCCGTGCCTGCGCGATGCCCAGGCGAACCTGGTGTGCCAGCAGGATGGCCGCTTCGACTACGGCACGCACGCGGTCTTCATCGGACGCCTGCGCGAGGTAAAGCTGGCTGGCGAGGTGTCGCCGCTGGTCTATGTCGATGGTGCCTACACCACGTCCGCGCCGCTTGGCGCACTGTGTTCGGCCTAAGCCGGGAGCGCAAGCCAGCATGTACCCTCCGACCGATTCCGCCACGCCGGTCCACGCGCCGCTGCGCCTCGACGATCCGGACGCACACCCGTGGCAGGCCGCCTGCGATGCCGTGGTGGTGGGCTTCGGCGCCGCCGGGGCCTGCGCCGCGCTGGAGGCCGCGCATGGCCGCGCGCGCGTGATCGTTGCGGAACGCTTCGAAGGCGGGGGCGCCAGCGCCAAGAGCGGCGGGGTGGTCTACGCCGGCGGCGGCACGCCGTACCAGTCCGCCGCGGGCTACGCCGATACACCGCAGGCGATGGCGGACTACCTGCGCCAGGAGACGGGCGGGGTCGTCAGCGATGCCACGCTGCAGGCGTTCTGTCAGCGCAGCCGCGAGATGATCGGTTGGCTTGAAGGCCTGGGCGTGGGCTTTGCCGCCACCGTGCCGCCGCGCAAGACCTCGTATCCGGCGCAGCCCTACTACCTCTACTACTCCGGCAACGAAGCGGTCGCCGCCTACGCGCAGCATGCCGCGCCCGCGCCGCGCGGTCACCGCGTGAAAGGCCCCGGCATGTCCGGCCGCACGCTGTACGCCGTCCTGCGCGCCGCCGTGCAGGCCCGGCCGGAGGTGACGGTGATGCGTCAGACCGCGGCAAGGCGGCTGATTCTCGACCAGGACGGCGCGGTCGTCGGCATCGAGCTGTGGCAGCTGCCGCCGGGCCGCCACCAGAAACGCCACGCCCGCCTGGCGCGCCTGGCCGAGCGCCTGCACAACGCAGCGCCTGCGCTGGCCGACCTGCTGCGCGAGCGCGTGCTGCAACTGGAACTGCGCCATGCGCGCCCGGTCGCGGTGCGCACCGGCGCGGTGGTGCTGGCCACCGGCGGCTTTATCTTCAACCGCGCCATGGTGGCGCGCCACGCCGGCAAATACCTGCAGAACTGGCGCCTTGGCGCGACCGGCTGCGACGGCAGCGGCATCCGCCTTGGTGAGTCGGCGGGCGCGGCCACGCGGCACCTGGAGCGGGTCTCGGCATGGCGCTTCATCAATCCGCCGTTCGACTGGGCGCGCGGCTGCGTGGTCGATGCGCAGGGCGCGCGCATCGGCAACGAGGAAACCTACGGCGCCACCCTTGGCCACGCCATCTGCGAACGGCATGGCGGGCGGGCCTGGCTGGTCCTGAACCGCGAACTGGCGCGCGCCGCGCTGCGTGAATGCCTGGGCGGCCGGCTGTGGGCCTTCCAGGCCTTGCCCGCGGCGCTGCTGATGCTGGCGGGGGCGCGGCGTGCCTCCAGCCTCGAAGCGCTTGCCGGCAAGCTGGGCATGCCCGGCGCGGCGCTGCGGGCCACCGTCGATGCCTATAACGCCGCGGCCCGCGGCGAGATCCCCGATCCGGCCGGCAAATCGGCGCCGATGTGCGCGTCGCTCGAAACCGGGCCGTGGCTTGCCATCGACATCTCGGCCAACAGCCGCGTCTTTCCGTGCCCTGCCATCACGCTGGGCGGATTGTCGGTGGAAGAGTCCAGCGGCCGTGTACTGGCCGCCGCTGGCGGGGCGCCCATTCCAGGGCTCTACGCCGTGGGCCGCACTGCCGCTGGCATCGCATCCAACCATTACGTAAGCGGCCTGTCGCTTGCCGACTGCATCTGGTCGGGGCGCAACGCGGGCCGCCATCTGACACGACAGCCTGCCGGCGACCGGCAGGCACACACCAACGAGGAGACCACCCATGAGCCAACGTACTGAAGGAAAGATCGCCATCGTCACCGGGGCCGCCAGCGGCGTCGGCAAGGAAGACGCGCTGCTGCTGGCGCGCGAGGGCGCGCGCGTGGTGCTGACCGACCTCAACGAGGAGGCGGGCCATGCGCTGGCGCGCGAGATCGGCGAGACCGCGCTGTTCGTGCCGCATGACATCGCCAGCGAAGCCGGCTGGCAGCAGGTGATGGCGCGCACCGAAAAGCAATTCGGCGCCCCCAGCGTGCTGGTCAACAATGCCGCCATCCTGTTGCTGGGTTCGGTCGAGGACGCCACGCTGGAGCAATGGCAGCGCGTGATGCGCATCAATGCCGACGGCTACTTCCTCGGCTGCAAGTACGGCGTGGCCGCGATGAAGGCGGGCGGCGGCAGCATCGTCAATATGTCGTCGGTGGCGGCGCTGGGCGGCATGGGCGCGTTCTGCGCCTACAGCGCGAGCAAGGGCGCGGTGGCTGCGCTCACGCGCGCGGTGGCGGGGCACTGCAAGCAGAGCGGCTACCGGATCCGCTGCAACTCGATCCACCCGGACGGCATCCTTACACCGATGACCGCGGCCTTCCTGCCGGGCGGTGCCACGGCCCTGCCGGAGGAGGTGGGTGGCGCCGAGCCGATGCAGCGCATGTGCCATCCGCGCGACGTGGCCAACCTGGTGCTGTTCCTGGCCTCCGACGAATCGCGCTTTATCAACGGTGCGGAACTGCGTATCGACAACGCGCAGACCATCATGGGCGTGGCCTGACCCCGCCCTCAAGCAATAGAAGGACATCATGGCGCCAGTGCAATTCCACCGGCTGCAGATCGCCGAAGTCGTCACGGAAACTGACCAGGCGCATTCGCTGGTATTCGCGCTGCCGGACGGCCTGCGCGATGCGTTTGCCTACCGTCCCGGGCAGTTCCTGACCCTGCGCGTGCCCGTGGACGGCGTGCCGCTGCAGCGCTGCTATTCGCTGTCGAGCACGCCTGAGGTGGACAACGCCCTGCGCGTGACGATCAAGCGCGTGCAGAGCGGGCGCGTGTCCAACTGGATCTGCGACCACCTGGGCGCGGGCGATACGGTCGAGGTAATGCCGCCCGCCGGGGTGTTCACCCCGCCCGCGCTGCATGGCGATTTCCTGCTGCTGGCCGGCGGCAGCGGCATCACCCCGGTGCTGTCGATCGCCAAGGCGGCGCTGCGCCACGGGCGCGGCGCGGTCACGCTGGTCTATGCCAACCGCGACGAGCGCTCCATCATCTTCCGCGAGGCGCTTGCGGAACTGGCGCGCAACCACCCCGGCCGGCTGCGCGTGATCCACTGGTTGGACAGCGTGCAGGGGCCGCCCACGCAGCGCCAGATCGAGGAACTGGTGCGGCCGTGGAGCATGGCGCAATGCTTTGTCTGCGGGCCCGGCCCGTTCATGGACGGCGCCCAGGCCGCGCTTCAGGCCCTGGGGGTGCCGCGCGGGCAACTGCACGTCGAGCGCTTCGTGTCCTTGCCCGATGTGCCGGCGGCCAAGGCACCGGCAAGCGGGGCCGCCAGCGCGGGGGACACCGCCACGGCATCGCCCGCGCCCGCGATGCGCGGCGCCGCACTGACCGTGCAGCTCGACGGCGAGATCCACCACGTCGGCGTGGCGCCGGACGAAACCGTGCTCGACGCGTTGCAGCGCGCCGGCGTGGCCGCGCCCAATTCCTGCCGCGCCGGGCTGTGCGGCGCCTGCATGTGCCAGGTGACGCAGGGCGACGTGACGCTCGGCGAGAACCATGTGCTCGACCGCGCCGACCTGGAGGCGGGCTGGACCCTGGCTTGCCAGGCCCGCCCGTCCAGCGCCGAAATCCACCTGAAGTTCCCGGATTGACATGACCCCATCTGACATCATCGACGCCATTGCGGCACCGGCCGGCCTCGACCTCGACCTCGCCGCCGCCAACGACGACATTGCCGCGACCATTCCCGAGCTGGTGCGGCGCGCGGCCAGGCGCCACGGCGAGCGCATCGCCATCCAGGAAGACGGGCTGCGCCTCACCTACGCCGCGCTCGACGCCAGCCGGATACAGGCGGCCCGGGCGCTGATGGCGCTGGGTGTGCAGCCCGGCGACCGGGTTGCCGTCTGGGCGCCGAACTTCTCCGAATGGATCATCGCGGCGCTGGCCACGCACAGCATAGGCGCGGCGCTGGTGCCGCTCAACACGCGCATGAAGGGGGCCGAGGCCGGCGCCGTGCTGGCCGACAGCGGCGCGCGCCTGCTGTTCTGCGTCGACGCTTTCCTCGGCGAAAGCTATCCGCAGATGCTGGCGCCACACCGCCCCGCCACGCTGGAGCGGCTGGTGATCCTGCGCCCCGGGCAGGGCCGGACGCCCGGCCCCGACGAGCTGGCCTGGGAAGCCTTCCTCGCGCTGGCGCCACAGGCGGACATGGCGGCGTTCGCCAAGCGCGAGGACGGGGTGCGCGGCGACACGCTGATGGACATCATGTTCACCTCGGGCACCACCGGGCGTCCCAAGGGCGTGATGACCGCCCACGCGCAGAACCTGCGTGCCGTCGACGGCTGGGCCGCCATCACCGGGGTGCGGCCGGGCGACCGCTACCTGATCGTCAATCCGTTCTTCCATACCTTTGGCTACAAGGCCGGATGGCTCGCCGCGCTGTCGCGCGGGGCCACGGTGCTGCCCCACCTGGTGTTCGACGCCGAGGCCGTGATGACGCGCGTGGAGAACGAACGCATCACGGTGCTGCCCGGGCCGCCGACGCTCTACCAGACCCTGCTTAACGCGCCGCGCCTGCGTGAGTTCGACCTGTCGTCGCTGCGTGTCGCGGTGACCGGTGCCTCGGCGATCGCGCCCGCGCTGATCCAGCGCATGCGCGACGAACTGGGCTTCGACACCATCATCACCGGCTACGGCCTGACCGAGTCGTGCGGCTTTGCCACGCTGACCCGCGCCGGCGACGACGCCGAAACCGTCGCCGCCACCTCCGGCCGCGCCATGCCGGGCATCGAGATCCGCTGCATCGATGGGCAGGGGCAGCCGGCCGCCACCGGCGAGGCGGGCGAGGTGCTGGTGCGCGGCTACAACGTGATGCAGGGCTACTTCGGCCTGCCCGAAGCCACCGCCGAAGCCATCGACAGCGAAGGCTGGCTGCATACCGGCGATGTCGGCACGCTCGATGCGCGCGGCTACCTGCGCATCACCGACCGCATCAAGGACATGTTTATCGTGGGCGGCTTCAACTGCTATCCGGCGGAGGTGGAGAAGCTGCTGGTGGCGCATCCGGCCGTGGCCCAGGTGGCGGTAGTGGGCATCCCGCACGAGCGGCTCGGTGAAGTGGGGCGTGCCTACGTGGTGCTGCGCCACGGCGCGCGCGTGGACGCCGAAACCCTGATCGCCTGGGCGCGCCGGCACATGGCCAACTACAAGGTGCCGCGCGAGGTGCTGTTCGTGACGTCGCTGCCGGTCAGCGCGGCAGGCAAGGTGTTGAAGTACCAGTTGCGTGAAGCCTGATGAACAAGGAACCGATCATGACCGACATTGCCGCCATTGCCGACCGCGTCGCGCGGCTGGAAGCCGCGGAGGCGATCCGCGCGCTCAAGCTGCGCTACCTGCGCGCTTGCGATGACAAGGATCCTGACGCGATGCGCGCCTGTTTCGTGCCGGACAACGCGCATATCCACTATGACCGGATCGGCAGCTTTGCCGGGCGCGAGGCACTGGTGCAGTGCTTTGCGGAACTGGCGTGCCGGCCGACGCTGCGGGAGATGCATTTTGCGGGGCAGGGGGATATCCGTGTGCTGGATGACAATCTGGCGCAGGGCAGCTGGGATCTGGCCTACCTGGCGCTGGATGATGCCAGTGGTTCGCGTACCTTTCTAACGGGACGTTATGCGGATGAGTATGTGCGGATCGATGGTGCGTGGCTGATTCGCTCGACGATGTTCACGACGGGGTTGGTGTCGCAGGGAGGGTAGGAGGCAGCGCTTGTTTGCACCCCTTTCCCGCTTGCGGGAGAGGGGTGCGCATGCGAGAGGTGGTGGCAATTTCCAACGCTCGCGCGCGCCCAATTCCTATTCCACAATCGCCGGATGCACCGGCGGGGGCCCGCCCAGTGCCTGCCGGTACGACGGCGGCTGCACCCCTTCCGCATCGACGATGCCATAGGCCAGCGCCGCCTCGGCGCTAATCAACACCCGGCCGGACTTTTCCATCAGCGCAGGGTCGCGGTACAGCGCATCGATAATCCTCCCCGTGAACTCCGGCGTCTCCGCCACCGGCGCGAAGCCCGCGTACTTGTCCGGATGCTTTTCCCATACCCGCAGTGTGCGCGCAGTGCGCAGCGGCCCCATCCACAGCGACACCGCCGCGACGCCGTAGGGCCGCAGGTCGACCGCCATGTCGTGCGCGAACTTGTCGATGCCCGCCTTCTGCGCGCCGTAGGCCGGACCGTGCATATAGCAGTTGGCACCGAATGACGAGGTGAACACGATCAGCCCGCGGCCCTGCGCGGCCATCATGGGCGCGGCATGCCAGCTGGCGACGTAGCCTGAGCGCAGGCCCACGTCGAGGATGCCGGCC
This sequence comes from Cupriavidus sp. GA3-3, assembly GCF_000389805.1. Lineage (NCBI taxonomy): Bacteria > Pseudomonadati > Pseudomonadota > Betaproteobacteria > Burkholderiales > Burkholderiaceae > Cupriavidus > Cupriavidus sp. GA3-3. Next base: position 52,891 of record NZ_KB944505.1, on the reverse strand, counting down.
ATCTCCAGTGGCTTCTGCCAGAACGGCCCCGGCATGATGAGCTCGTCGTGCAGGAAGGTCGCATTGTTGACCAGGATGTCGATCCGACCGGATTCCTCTCGCACCCGCGCGAACAGACGCGCCACCTGCGCATCGTCGCGATGATCGCACGCGAGCGCGATGCCGCGCCCGCCCAGCGCATCGATCTCGCGTGCGGTGGCGTGGATGGTGCCGGGCAGCGGCGCGCTGCCTTCCTGCTCGGTGCGTCCGGTCACGTACACCGTGGCGCCTGCCGCACCGAGCGCCAGTGCAATGCCCCTGCCGGCACCGCGCGAGCCGCCCGTGACGACGGCGACGATGGCCTGTTCCGCCTGCTTCATGTGTGTCTCCTTCATTGATGTCATCGAAGCTTGGAACGGGCACGGCATCGCGACATCCTTCGTTCGGACTAAGCGATACCCGGTCCGGATACTCCACGCGGACGATGGCCCCCGGCGCGGCAAGGCCGACGATAGTCCCCATCCCAACGACTGCCCGCGCGGCGTATCGCGGCGCTGGCGGTCACAACAAGGAGTGAGACTGGCCATGTCTGAACTGGAGTGCAAGGAAGCCATCCATGCCCTGACCTGCCGCTATGCGCAGGCGGTGGACCGGCGCGATTTCCCGAAACTGGCAGCGCTGTTCACGGCGGACGCATGGCTGAGCGGGCCGGGCTTCCGCATGGACGGAGCGCAGGCGATTGCTGACGGCATGGCATCGCTCGGCCAGTACAGCGCCACGCAGCATCACGTGCACCAGCAACTGGTCGAAGTCGATGGCGATACCGCGACCGGCGAGACCTATTGCGTGGCCAACCACCTGTACGAACAGGACGGCGTGCCGCGCAAGCTGGACTGGGGCATCCGCTACCACGACCGCTTCGTGCGGCGCGACGGCCAGTGGCGCGTTGCCGCGCGCGAGCTGGTGGTGGACTGGACGCAGGACCTGCCGCTGCGAGGGGCATGATGACGACGACCCGTGTACTGGAAGGCAAGACAGCCCTCGTCACCGGCGGCGCCGGCGGCATCGGTGCGGCCAGCGCGCTGGCGCTGCTGCGCGACGGCGCGACGGTGGTCCTCATGGGGCGGCGGGGCGAAGCGCTGGAAGCGGCACGGCGCAGCCTGTGCGCGCAGGTGGCCGGCGCCACCGTGGCAATCAGCGCCGGCGACGCTTGCCGCGAGGATGACGTGCAGGCCGCGCTGCAGCAAGCCTGGGAGCTGCAGCGGCGCCTCGATATCGTGGTCGCGACCGTTGGTGGGGGCGGCTTCCGTCCGCTGCTGATGCATGACGCGGCCTCGCTGATGGCGGAGCTGGAGCTGAACATCGCCAGCGCATTCCTGGCGGTGCGCCACGCATCGCCGCTGATGGCACCGCATGGCGGCACCATCGTCTGTATCTCGTCGAACGCGGCGCGCATGACCTGCCGCTGGCTGTCGGCGTACTGCGCCGCCAAGGCGGGGCTGGAAGCGTTCGTGCGCACCGCGGCCGAGGAGCTGGCGGGATGCGGCATCCGCGTCAATGCGGTGCGGCCGGGGCTAACCCGCTCCGGCGCGACCGGGCCGATGTTCGACAACCCGGCCATCCTCGACAAGTTCGTCGCGCAGATGCCGCTGGGCCGCGCCGGCGAACCGGACGACATTGCCAGTGCGGTGCGCTACCTGGCGGGGCCGGAATCGGGCTGGGTGACCGGCCAGAGCATCGCCGTGGACGGTGGCAGCGAACTGCGCGGCAATCCCATCCTCGATGAAACCGTGGCTGCGGTGTATGGCGAAGCCGCGCTGCAGGCCGTGCTGGCCGGCAGGATTCCCGAAGCCGGCTGACGCCGGCAACTCAAGGAGAGAAACGATGCATCAAGTCAGGGACAAGGTTGCGCTGGTCACCGGCGCGGCCAGCGGGGTAGGGCGCGCCGACGCGCTGATGCTGGCGGCCGAAGGCGCGCGCGTGGTCATCAGCGATGTCAACCAGGAGGCCGGGCAGGCACTGGCCCGCGAGATCGGGGATGCGGCCATGTTCGTGCGCCACGACATTGCCAGCGAGGAGGACTGGCGCAAAGCCATGGCCGCCACGCAGGACCGCTTCGGCCGGCTCGACGTGCTGGTCAACAATGCGGCCATCTGTCCGCTCGGGTCAATCGAGGAAACCTCGCTCGACAGCTGGCGGCAGGTCATGCGCGTCAATGCCGACGGCTATTTCCTGGGCTGCAGGTTCGGTGTGCAGGCAATGAAGGGCAACCCCGCCGGGGGCTCCATCGTGGTGATGTCGTCGGTGGCGGCGCTGGGCGGGCTGCCCATGATGTGCGCATACAGCGGCGCCAAGGGCGCCGTTACCGCACTGACGCGCAGCGTGGCCGTGCACTGCAAGCAGAACGGCTACCGGATCCGCTGCAACTCGATCCATCCCGATGGCGTCTGGACGCCGATGACGCAGGCGCTGGTGCCGGACCTGGATCCGGCCACGCTTGGTATCGGTACGGACCCGATGGCACGCATGTGCCAGCCGGAGGATGTGGCCAACCTGGTCCTGTTCCTGGCTTCGGACGCGTCGCGCTTTATCAATGGCGCCGAATTGCGCATCGATAACGCGCAGTTGATCTCGGGGCTATAAAGCCTGTAAGGCCGGCTGCGGCGTTCTGCTTGCGCGGGCCGCCGCAGCGTACGGCTAGCTGTACTGCGTCACGATCTCGCCGACCGTGCGCAGGATGTCGCGGCGGCGATAGCCGAGCAGGGCGGCTTCGGCCGCATCCGGCTCGTAGTAGAGCGTGTTGCCCCGGCCGAAGCAGATGGCCGAGTCCGGCAGCAACGGATGCTCCTGGTCGATGACAGGCGGCACCGGGCGGCCCGCGTCGCGGAAGAAGGCACCGAAATAGTCCTGGAACGACAGGTTCTCGTCCCCTACCAGGTAAGCCTTGCCGTTTTCACCGCGCAACAGCGCGCCTTCGATCGCTTCCGAGAGCGAAGTGGCCGAGATGAAGTTGACGCCGCCGGGCGGCGCGAAATCCGGCATCGGCGCAAAGTTGCCGCGCGCGTAGTCGGTATAGGCCTTGAACATCGGCACCATCAGGCCCGGCACCGTGCCCACGACGAACGGCGCGTTCACGCTGCTCACGCGGAAGGCATCGGTGGCCAGCGCGCGAACGCCTTCGTCGGCCAGCTTGCGCGAGCGGATATAGGCGTTGTCCTCGGCCAGCTGCGGCTGTGCCTGCGGGTAGAAGCTGCCGACGTAGACGGCGACCCGGATCCCGGCAGCGCGCGCCGCGCGCAGGAAACGCGGCACGCCCTCGATGTTGGCGCGTTCCCAGTGTGCGGCCTCGTCGCCGCCAGGCGGCACGTGACGCACATCGTTGCCGGCGGCAAAGACCAGCGCGTCGAAAGCGCCGAGCTGCGCGGCCGGCACGTCGTTGGCGATGTAGTCGCAGCGCAGGAAGTCCAGCCCGCCCAGCGCCGTGCCGGGCGCGGGGCGGTTGCGCCCCGCGATGGTGACCTCGTGCCCGCGGCTGCGCAGGTGCAGGGCCGCGTGGCCCCCGATCATGCCGGTGCCGCCGACGATCAGTATCTTCATGCTTGTCTCCTTGGTGGGGTGGTGTGGCCGCGGTGCGCGGCCATCAGAGGTTCATGCCGTTGCCGCCGATGACCGGCATGTTGGTCCACGCGCCCTTGGGGTCGCGATACCAGCCGGCCGCGGCCAGCGCGCCGCCATTGACATGCAGCGCCGTGCCGGTGATCCAGGCCGCGCGCTCGCTGGCCAGGAACAGGATGCCGTCGGCAATGTCGCGCGGCGTGCCGAAGCGGCCCAGCGGAATCCAGCGCGGGATATGGTGCTGGTGTTCTGCAGCGACCATCTGCGACACCGGAACCTGCGGCGTTTCGGTGGTCTCGGGGGCGATCAGGTTGACGCGGATCCCCGCCGGCGCCAGCTCCAGCGCCAGGCTCTGCGTGAAGCCGGTGATGGCGGCCTTGAAGGCGCCGTAGACGCTGCAGTAGGGAATGCCGCGGAAGGCCTCGATCGACGACACCGTGACGATGCTGCCGGCGCCACTGCGCCGCAGCAGCGGCAGCATGGCGCGCGTGACGGTGAAGACGTGGCCCAGGTTGGCGGCGTAGAGGCTGGCGATCTCGTCGTCGGCATAGTGCTCGAACGGCTTGGCGATGCGCAGGAAATCGCCGACGTTGTTGACCAGCACGTCCAGCACCCCGAAACGCTGTTCGACCTGCGCAGCCAGTTCGCGCACGGTGCCGGCATCGGTGGCATCGCCCTGTACCACCAGCACTTCCGTGCCGGGCTTGTTCAACAACTCCCGGGCTTGCCCGGCGCGCTGTGCTTCGATCTCGATCAGCGCCACGCGCGCACCCTGTTCCAGGAAGGCTTGCGCGGTGGCGAGCCCGATGCCGGCGCCGCCGCCGGTGACCAGCACGGTCTTGTCGGTGAAATCCATCTGAGTCGTTCTCCTTCGGTTGCCCTGTGGTGTGCGGCCATTTGATCGGCGGCAGGCGGGACCGGCATCGTCCGATTGCAGGTCAGGGAAAACACTTAGATGGTGCAAACCAGGGCGAACAAGGGCGCCGCGCGCCGGACATCGGCAGGCAGCCTCCCTATAATCTGCGCTGCCCAGGTGCCGCAGAGCACCGGCCAGTCCATGCATGGGGCGAGGAAACAGGAGACAGACAATGTTGATGGCGACCGTTGAGGCGCAAGGGGTGGCGTCGCCCTGGTTTGCGCAGTCCGGACTGAGCCTGCCGCAATTCAGCGCGCTGCTGGCGGCGGTCTACGAAGGGCCGATGGAACCCGTGCCCTGGGGCCGCGCGCTGGAAATGCTGCGCAAGCAACTTGGTGCCAGCTATGTGAGCTTCATCCTGCGCTCGCCCGCGAGCGACCGCAGTGGCATCGCGGTGCACGCGTCGCAGGACGGCACTTCGCTGGAGGCCGAGGCGTCGTACAACACCTACTACTACGCCATCGATCCCTTTATCAACCTGCCCACGGACCGGGCCGTGACGGTCGACGAAGCGATGGGCGCCGGCAACTGGTGCCGCAGCGAGATCTACCGGCAGTTCCTGCAGCCGCTTGGGGTGCGCTACCTGCTGGGCGCCGACATCCGCACCGAAGACGGGGTCGAGTGCCGGCTGCGCGTCTGCCGCCAGCACGACGCGCAGGACTTCTCCGAGGTGGACAAGGCGGCGTGCGCCACCATCCTGCCGCACCTGAGGCGCGCGGTCCGGCTGCATTCCAGGCTGGATGTGGTCGAATCGGAGCGCAGCCTCTATGCGGGCGCGATCGACCGCATGCTGGTGGGCATGGTCATCCTCGACGCAGCCGGCGCAATCCTGAAGAAGAATGCGGAAGCCGACGAGATCCTGGCGGAGAACGACGGCATCCGCCTCAACGGCGCCAACTTCGAGATCGCCTACGCACAGGAAAGCCGCAAGTTCCAGTACCTGCTGCGCCGCGCCCAGATGGGGCATCACGGCAGCGCGCCGGCGCTGGCCGAAGCCATGTCGATCACCCGCCCCTCGGGGCGCGGCAAGCTGGGCGTGCTGATCCGCACCATTCCGCTCAGCGAATGGTCCGAAGACCACCGCCATCGCCCGGCCTGCGCGGTCTTTATCCGCGATCCCGAGCGCAAGTCGCGCGCCTCGCACGAGGTGGTGCGCAAGCTGTTCGACCTCACGCCCGCCGAGACCGCGCTGGCGCTGGTGCTTGCCGACGGCATGACGCTCGACGAAGCCGCCGAGGCGCTGGGCACCAGCAAGAACACGGCGCGCGCCCACCTGCGCGCGATCTTCTCCAAGACCGGGGTCACGCGGCAGGCCACGCTGGTGCGCATGCTGCTGAGCAGTGTGGTGACGCTCGGCTGAGCGCCAGGGCGTCATCCACGCACGCGTGTTCCAGGGCACGCGTAACTCCCTCGTGGCCCGACGATCGGTTCTCCTAGTCCGAATGGAGGATGAGTCCCGCCATGCGCGCCCCTAGCATGCATCCGACAAGCGGGCGCGGCACACGGATGGCACCTCAGACGGACGCAGCGACGCGTGCTGTCCGCGCTTGGTCCTGTTCCGCGCACGCATCAACCTGTCCGGCCCCGGCCGGCACCTGTACCAGGGAGCGTGGAGCATGGAAAAAGTCATCTATATCGTCTGGCGCGATTCTCAGACCGAGCCGGGGGAGTTCGCGCGCCGGCTGCGCACGACGCTTGCGGACAAGCTATTGGCGCTGGGCGCGCGCGGACTGCAGGTGAACGTGGCCGATGACGCGGTGTTGCCGGCCGCGGGCCTGCGCCAGGCGAATACCCGCCCGCAGATGGACGGGCTGGTCTCGGTCTGGATGGACAGCGCCATCGACCGCCTGCGGCAGCCGTTCGACCAGGCGATCGCGGCCGCCGTGGGCCGCATGGCCGGCTACCTCGTGACCGAGTCCCAGCCCATTCGCAATACACGTTTCCCGGCCGCGCCCGGCGAACGCACGCCCGGCTTCGCGCAGCTTGCCTTCCTTACCCGGCCGCCCCGGCTTACGCCGCAGGCCTGGCTGGACATCTGGCACAACCACCACACGCCGGTGGCGGTCGAGACCCAGGACAACTTCCTCTACGTGCAGAACGTAGTGGTGCGGCCGCTCACCTACGCCGCGCCGCACTACGACGCCATTGTCGAAGAGGGCTTCCCCGATGCGGCGATGACCGACCCGCAGGCGTTCTTCGACGCGGCCGGCGACGAAGACAAGTTCCAGCGCAACCTGCAGGCCATGATGGAAAGCTGCCAGCGCTTCATCGACTTCGACAAGATCGACGTGATCCCCACCAGCCAGTACCTCGTGCGCCCGGCAGCGGCGTGACGCCCGCGCCGGACCGGCTAGTCCCACTGGACGATGTGCCGGGCTCCAGCGCACGGAAGAATGGTCCCATCAGCCAGCAGTGGCAACGAACCTGAGGAGACCGGCATGTTGGATATCCGTGCGCTTGGCTACATCGTGGTCGAGTCCACCGACCTGGGGCAATGGCGGCACTATGCCGAACAGGTGCTGGGCATGACCTGTTCCGGCGCCCCCGGCGGTGCGCTGTACCTGAAGATGGATGAGCGCGACTACCGCTACCTGGTGGTGCCGGGCGCGCGCGACCGCTACCTGGCATCGGGCTGGGAGCTTGCCGACGAGCCGGCCTACCGCCATGCGCTCGACACGCTGCGCCAGGCGAACGTTGAGGTCGTGCACGCCAGCGCCGCGGAACTGGCACAGCGCCGCGTGCAGGCCATGGCCTGGTTTGCCGATCCCTCGGGCAACCGCCATGAGATCTCCTGGGGCATGCGCTCGGACTTCCTGCGCTTTATCTCGCCGGTGGGCGTGCCGCGCTTCGTCACTGACCCGATGGGGGCGGGCCATGCGGTCCTGCCCGCGCCGGCCTTCGACGAGACCTATGCCTTCCTGTGCGAGGTGATGGGTTTCGGTTTGTCCGACATCTTCCGCGTGCGCTTTACCAATGACCCGGCCGAACCGGAAAAGCGCATCCACTTCCTGCATTGCGGCAACGCCCGCCACCACAGCCTGGCGATCTTCGAGATGCCGTCGGAAGCGGGCTGCATCCACGTGATGGCCGAGGTTCCGGACATGGCCGAGGTGGGCCGCGCGCTGGACCGCGCGCAGCAGCACGGCGTGAAGCTCTCGGCCACGCTGGGCCAGCACTGCAATGACCGCATGACTTCCTTCTACATGAAGACCCCCGGCGGCTTCGACCTCGAGTTCGGCCACGGCGGCCTGGAGGTGGACTGGAGCCACCACGCCGCCTACGAGGCCACGCGCGTCAGCCTGTGGGGACACGACTTCAGCATCGGATACCGCTAAACACATCATGACCAAGACAATCGACAAGACCATGAGCGCGGCCGACGTGGTCGGCCAGCTCGCCGATGGCATGACCATCGGCATCGGTGGGTGGGGCCCGCGCCGCAAGCCGATGGCGCTGGTGCGCGAGATCCTGCGCTCGCCGCTGAAGGACCTGACCGTGGTCGCCTACGGCGGCCCCGAGGTGGGCATGCTGTGCGCGGCCGGCAAGGTGCGCCGGCTGGTGTTCGGCTTCGTCTCGCTCGACGTGATTCCGCTCGAGCCCTACTTCCGCCAGGCGCGCGAGCGCGGCGTGCTGGAAGTGACGGAGCTTGACGAAGGCATGCTGCAGCTGGGCCTGCGCGCCGCGGCCGCGCGCCTGCCGTTCCTGCCGACGCGCGCCGCGCTGGGCACCGACGTGCTGGACATGAATCCCCAGCTCAAGACGGTGCGTTCGCCCTATGCCGACGGCGAAGTGCTGGTGGCGATGCCGGCGATCGAGCTCGATGCCGCGCTGCTGCACGTGAACGACAGCGATGTGCTCGGCAACACCCGCATCGACGGGCCCGATCCGTTCTTCGATGAATGGTTCGCACGCGCCGCGCACCGCTGCTATGTGAGCTGCGAAGCGCTGCACCCGCGCCTCGAGGACGAAGACCTGGCGCGCGCGCGCAACAACGCCTTCGAGCGCTCGCTGGTAAGCGGCGTGGTGCACGCACCCGGCGGCGCCCATCCCACTTCCTGCGCGCCGGCCTACGGCTGGGACCTGCCCGCGCTGAAGGCGTACTGCGCCGGCGCCGAGGCCGAGGACGGCTTCCGCACCTGGCGCGACGAGGTGGTGGGCGCGAGCGAAGCGGCCTACCTGGAGCGCATCGGCGGCCTTGGCCACGTGCACGACCTCCCGCTGCCGGTACTTTGAACCCGCCAACCCAAGGAGCGACCGTGAGCGCCACTTATGAATTCACCCGCGCCGAGCTGATGATTGCCGCCGCCGCCCGCGAATGGCGCGACGACGGCGAGGTGCTGGCCACCGGCATCGGCACCGGCCCGCGCATCGCCGCCGGCCTGGCGCGGCTTGCGCACAACCCGGGCCTGCTGCTGACCGACGGCGAGGCCTACCTGGTGGAAACGCCGGTGCCGCTGGGCCCGCGCGAGCCCGGCTACAAGGTGCGCGCCAGCGGCTGGATGGGCTACTCGCGCGTGTTCGACTGCCTGTGGGGCGGGCGGCGCCACGCGCTGGTGATGCCGACACAGATCGACCGCTTCGGCCAGGCCAATATTTCCTGCCTGGGCGGCACCCATGCGCAGCCCAGGACCCAACTGCTGGGCGCGCGCGGCTTTCCCGGCAACAGCATCCACCACGCCAATTCCTTCTTCGTGCCGGCGCACAGCACGCGCGCGTTCGTCGCCGGTGAAGTCGACATGGTCTGCAGCGCCGGCTACAACCCGGCCCGCCGGCTGGAGGGCATGCGCAGCTTCGTTGACCTGCGCGTGATTGTCACCGACCTGTGCGTGATGGATTTCGGGGGGGCTGACCATGCCATCCGCGTGCGCTCGCTGCACCCGGGGGCGAGCTTCGACCAGGTACAGGCGGCCACCGGCTTTGCGCTGGCGAACACGCCCGGCGAGGCCCTGCCGGAGACGGCGCCGCCGACACCGGAAGAGCTGCGGCTGATCGCCCAGCTTGATCCGCACAACCTGCGCGCGGCCATCGTGCGCGGCAATCCTTCCGGACGCGTGTGAGGCCGACATGACAACGCCAGCTACCGAAGCCATCAGCCTTGGCCCCAATGCCGAGGTGCTCTACCAGGTCGCGGACGGCATTGCCACCGTGACCATGAACCGGCCGCAGTTCCACAACGCGCAGAACTCAAAGATGACCTACGCGCTGGACGAGGCCTACCGGCGCGCCGCCGCGGACGACGCGGTCAAGGTGATCGTGCTGCGCGGCGCTGGCAAGCATTTCTCGGCCGGGCACGACATCGGCACGCCGGGACGCGACATCAACGAGTCGTTCGAGCGTGCCTCGCTCTGGTATGACCACGTCAACAAGCCGGGCGGCGAGTTTCTTTATGCCCGCGAGCAGGAGGTCTACCTGGGCATGTGCCGGCGCTGGCGCGAGCTGCCCAAGCCGACCATCGCCATGGTGCATGGCGCCTGCATCGCCGGCGGGTTGATGCTGGCATGGGTATGCGACCTGATCGTGGCGTCGGACGATGCCTTCTTTGCCGATCCGGTGGTGCGCATGGGCATTCCCGGCGTCGAGTACTTCGCGCATCCCTACGAGCTGCATCCGCGCATCGCCAAGGAGTTCCTGTTCCTGGGCGAGCGCATGGGCGCCGAACGCGCCGAGCGCATGGGCATGGTCAACCGCGTGGTGCCGCGCGACGCGCTGGAAGACACCGTCTACGGCATGGCCGCCAAGGTCGCGCAGATGCCGCGGCTGGGCCTGACGCTGACCAAGCAGGCGGTCAACCATGTGGAAGACCTGCAGGGCAAGCGCACCGCGATGGATGCGGTGTTTGCCTGGCACCACTTCGCCCATGCGCACAACGAGCTGGTCAGCGGCGACAAGCTCGGCGGCTATGACGCGCGCGCCATGGCCGCTTCGCAACGCACCGGCGAGGACAAGGCATGAGCACCGCGAGCCTGCACACCGTGCTGTGCGACCTGCTGGGCTGCCGCTACCCCATCGTGCAGACGGCGATGGGCTGGGTGGCGGATGCGAAGCTGGTCGCGGCCAGCGGCAATGCCGGGGCCTTCGGCTTCCTGGCCGGCGCCACCATTGCGCCCGGCGAGGTCGAGCGCGAGATCCTGCGCGTGAAGGCGCTCAGCGACCGGCCCTTCGGCATCAACTTCCACATGTTCCAGCCCAACGCGGATGAAGTGATCGAGATGGCGATCCGCCACCGGCTGCGCGCCGTCAGCTACGGGCGTGGCCCGGACGCGAAGATGATCGGCAAGCTCAAGGCGGCCGGCGTGGTCTGCATGCCGACCGTGGGCGCGGCCAAGCATGCGGCCAAGGCCGTGGAACTGGGTGCGGACGTGGTCACCGTGCAGGGCGGCGAGGGCGGCGGCCATACCGGCGGCACGCCGACCACGCTGCTGCTGCCGCAGGTGCTGGACAGCGTGAGCGTGCCGGTGGTGGCCGCCGGCGGCTTCTTCGACGGCCGCGGACTGGCCGCGGCACTGGCCTACGGCGCGGCCGGCGTGGCCATGGGCACGCGCTTCCTGATGTCGGCCGAATCGCCGGTGCCGGCGCCAACGCTGGAGCGCTACGTCAAGGTGCGCGACCCGGCCAGCATCCGCGTATCGCTGGCCATTGACGGCCTGCCGCAGCGAATGATCGACAACGACCTGCTGCTGGCGCTGGAGAAGGCCGGTCCGCTGCGGCGCACCTGGCTGGCGCTGGCGGCCGCGCGCAAGTGGCAGGCGCGTACCGGCATGCGCAGCGCGCAGATGCTGGCCACCGCCTGGCGCGCGATGCGCGAGCAGGACTACAGCGCCGCCCAGACCCTGATGGCCGCCAACGCGCCGGTGCTGATCCAGCGCGCGATGGTCGAGGGATGCCCCGATGAAGGCGTGCTGCCCAGCGGCCAGGCCGCCGCGGCGATCCGGGCCATCGAATCCTGCGAGCAGATCGTGGCCGGCATGGCCGCGCAGGCACAGGCGCGCCTGGCGGCGCTGGCTGGCGCCGGACTGGCTGCAGCGGCCTGACCCACAGACAGAGGAAACCATGCAAACGAACAAAAAGACCGGGCCGTTCCGCATCGACACCGCCGACGGCATCGCCGAACTGGTAATCGACCATGCGCCAGTCAATGCGCTCGACTGCGCCGGCTGGCATGCGCTGGCCGCCGCGATCGACCAGCTGGGCACCGATCCCGCCGTGCGCGTGATCGTGCTGCGCGGCGAAGGCCGCGGCTTCTGCGCCGGCGTCGACATCAAGGAGCTGGCCGCGCACCCGCAGCGCATCGTCGATGTCAACGCCGGTAACTACGCCACCTTCCGCGCCGTGCATCGCAATCCCAAGCCGGTCATCGTGGCCGTGCACGGCTTCGTGCTGGGCGGCGGTATCGGCATCTGCGGCGCGGCCGACATCATCGTGGCCGCAGATTGTGCGCGCTTTGGCGTGCCAGAGATCGACCGCGGCGCCATGGGCGGCGGCGCCCACCTGCAGCGCATGTTCGGCGTGCAGAAGGTCAGGGCGATGTACTTCACCGGCGAGATGATCGATGCTGCCGAGGCGTACCGGCTGGGCGCGGTCGAGCGCGTGGTGCCGCGCGCAGAGTTGCGCGAGGCCGCCATGACGCTGGCCCGCCAGATCGCCGCCAAGAGCCCGGCCATGCTGCAGCTGGCCAAGGAAGCGCTCAACGGCGTGGAAGACGGCAACTTGGAGGACAAATACCGCTGGGAACAGGGCTTCACGCTGCAGGCCTACATGAGCGCCGATTCCGGCGAGGCGCGCGCCGCCTTTGTCGAAGGCCGCGAAGCCCGCTTTGCGCAGGGAGAGCGCGATGCAGCTTGAATACACCGACGCCCAGCGCGCCTTCCGCGCCGAGGTGCGCGACTGGATGGCCGCGCACGTGCCGCGCACGCCGCTGGCGAGCTTCGATACCGAAGCGGGCTTCGCCCAGCACCGCGCGTGGGAGGCCACGCTCAACCAGGGCCGCTGGAGCATGGTCACGTGGCCGGCCGAGCTGGGCGGGCGCGGCTGCGACCTGATCGAGTGGCTGATCTTCGAGGAGGAGTACTGGCGAGCCGGCGCGCCGATGCGCGTCAACCAGAACGGCATCTTCCTGCTCGGGCCCACGCTGATGGAATTCGGCACCGAGGCGCAGAAGGCGCGCTTCCTGCCGCGCATGGCCTCGGGCGAGCATGTCTGGGCGCAGGGCTGGTCCGAGCCGAGCGCAGGCTCGGACATGGCCGCGATCCGCTGCAGCGCGATCCGGCAGGGCGATGACTATGTGATCAACGGCCAGAAGATCTGGTCGACGCGGGCGGTGTGGGCGGACTGGCTGTTCGGCCTGTTCCGCACCGACCCGGCCTCGACCCGACACCATGGCCTGACCTTCATCCTGATGCCGCTGGACACGCCCGGCATCACCGTGCGCCCGATCCGCCAGCTCAACGGCCAGACCGGCTTTGCCGAGATCTTCTTCGACGACGTGCGCGTGCCGGTGGAAAACCGCCTGGCCGCAGAAGGCGCCGGCTGGCAGGTGGCCATGGCCACCGCCGGCTTCGAACGCGGCCTGATGCTGCGCTCGCCGGCGCGCTTCCAGGAAACCGCGCGCGCGCTGGTCAGGCTGTACCAGGCCAACCGCGAGGCGGCGGACCGCGACCCGTCGCTGCGCGAGGCGGTGCTGCGCGCCTGGATGGACGCCGAGGCCTACACGCTGTCCACCTACGCCACCGCGAGCCGCCTGGTGCGCGGCGGCCATATCGGCGCGGAGTCGAGCACGAACAAGGTGTTCTGGTCCGAGCTGGACATCCATATGCACGATACCGCGCTGGCCATCCTGGGGCAGTCCGCAGAGGTCGCGCCCGACGGCCAGCCGCCGGGTTCGCTCGGCCACTGGCTGGATGGCTTCCTGTTCTCACAGGCCGGGCCGATCTATGCCGGCACCAACGAGATCCAGCGCAATATCGTCGCCGAGCGCCTGCTCGGCATGCCGCGCGCATGACGGCACCCGGGGAAAACACCATGGATTTCGCATTGACCGAAGAGCAGGAGCAGTTTGCCGAGGCGATCCGGCGCTTCCTGATGACCGAGATGACGCCCGAACTGACGCGCGAGCTGTGGGCCACCGAGTCTGGCCGCTCCGACGCGCTGTGGCGCCAGCTTGCCAACCAGGGCCTGACCGCGGTGATGGTGCCGCAGGAGCAGGGCGGACTGGGGCTGGGCGAGGTCGAATGGGCGCCGCTGGCGCAGGCCTGCGGCTACTTTGCGCTGCCCGAGCCTTTGCTGGACACTGCGCTGGTCGCGGCCGGGCTGCTGCGCGATGCGCTCGCGGCGGCGCCGAACGCCTCGGCGCACGAACGCTGCGCCACGCTGCTGGAGCGCATCGCCGCCGGCGATGCCCGCGTGGCGGTGGCGCATCCGCAAGAGCGGCTGGTGGCCGACGCCCATGTCGCCGACGCGATCCTGTGCGCGCACGAAGGTGCCGTGCACCTGCTGCGGCCCGACCAGGCCGTGCTGACGGCGCGCACCGGGCTCGATCCTTCGCGCCGCCTGTTCGAGCTGGCGTGGACGCCGGCCGCGGAGTCCGAACTGATCCCGTCCGGTAGTGGCCTGTGGAGCAGCGCGCTGAACCGCGGCGCGCTTGGCGTGGCCGCGCAGCAGCTGGGCCTGACCCAGCGCATGCTGGACCTGGCGATCGACTACAGCGCGCAGCGCAAGCAGTTCGGCAAGGCCATCGGCGCCTACCAGGCGGTCAAGCACCTGCTGGCCGACGTGGCGATCCAGCTCGAGTTCGCCCGGCCGGTGCTGCTGCGCGCCGCCGCCGCGCTGGCGCACGGCCTGCCCGACGCGGGCCTGCATGTCTCGCACGCCCGCGTGGCCGCCGCGCGCTGCGCGTGGAGCGCGGCGCGCCAGGCGATCCAGGTGCATGGCGCAATGGGCTACACCTGGGAGCTGGACCTGCAGATCTTCACCAAGCGGGCCTGGGCCCTGGCGGGAAGCTGGGGCGACCGTGCCTTCCACAAGGCGCGCATGGGCGCGCACATCCTTGACGGCGCGCATGAGATCGGCGCCGGCGCCACCTTCGCCTGAATCCAAAGAGAACCATGACCATGAAAGACGCCTATATCGTTGATGCCCTGCGCACGCCCACCGGGCGCCGCAAGGGCGGACTGTCGCACATGCACGGCGCCGACCTGGGCGGCTTCGTGCTGGCCGAGCTGGTGCGCCGCAATGGCATTCCCGCCGAGGACTATGACGACGTGGTGTTCGGCTGCGTCGACACCATCGGCCCGCTGGCCGGCAATATCGCCCGCAGCGCGTGGCTGGCCGCCGGCCTGCCGCTGACGGTGCCGGGCGTGACCGTGGACCGCCAGTGCGGCTCGTCGCAGCAGGCAGTGCACTTTGCCGCGCAGGCGGTGATGAGCGGCACGCAGGACGTGGTGATTGCCGGCGGCGTGCAGACCATGACCCAGATCCCGATCTCGTCGGCCATGCTGGCAGGGCAGGCGCTGGGGTTTGCCGACCCGTTCTCGGGCAGCAAGGGCTGGCAGGCGCGCTTTGGCGATGCGCCGGTGTCGCAGTTTCACGCGGCGCAGCGCATTGCCGATCACTGGAAACTGTCGCGCGAGGCCATGGAAGCCTACGCGCTGGCAAGCCATCAGCGCGCCGCCGCGGCCATCGAAGGCGGCCGCTTTGCGCGCGAGATCGTGCCGTGCGCAGGCGTGAAGCATGACGAGACCCCGCGCCCCGATACCACGCTGGCCAGGATGGCTGCGCTGGAACCGCTGATGCCCGGCAGTTCGCTGACTGCGGCTGTGTCCAGCCAGACCGCCGATGCCGCCGCCGCGCTGCTGATCGTCTCGGAAGACGCGCTCAAGCGCTACCAGCTCAAGCCGCGTGCGCGCATCGCGCATATGAGCGTGCTGGGCGACGACCCGCTGTGGATGCTGACCGCGCCGATCCCTGCAACCAGACGCGCACTGGAGCGCAGCGGCCTGCGCCTGGCTGACATCGACGTGGTCGAGATCAATGAAGCGTTCGCCTCGGTGGCGATGGCATGGCTGGCCGAAACCGGCTACGCGGCCGAGCGCACCAACCCCAACGGCGGCGCCATCGCACTGGGCCACCCGCTGGGCGCCACCGGCGCGCGCCTGATGACCACGCTGCTGCATGAGCTGGAACGCACCCGCGGGCGCTACGGCCTGCAGACCATGTGCGAAGGCGGTGGCCTGGCCAACGTCACCATCATCGAACGCTTGTAAGGAGACCGCCATGGGAATCTGCGACGCACGCACCGTCATCATCACCGGCGCCGGCGGCGGGCTGGGCCGTGCCTATGCGCTGGCCTTCGCCGCCGAGGGCGCCAACGTGGTCGTCAACGACATCCGGCGCGAGGCGGCCGAGGCCGTCTGCGCGGAGATCCGTGCAGCCGGCGCGAAGGCAAAAGCGGCGCTGGCCAGCGCTGACGACATCACGCAGCTGGCCACCGCGCAGCGCATCGTCGATGCCGCGGTCGAGGCCTTCGGCGAGGTCCACGTGCTGGTCAACAACGCCGGCATCTGCCGCGACCGCATGTTTGTCAGCCTGACCGAAGCGGACTGGGACGACGTCATGCGCGTGCACCTGCGCGGCCACTTCTGCCTGGCCAACCTGCTCGCCAAACGGTGGCGCGATGCCGCCAAGGCCGGCCGCGCCGTCGACGCGCGCATTATCAACACCAGCTCCGGCGCGGGCCTGCAGGGTTCTGTCGGGCAGTCCAACTACGCCGCCGCCAAGGCCGGCATTGCCGCGCTCACGCTGGTGCAGGCCGCCGAGCTGGGCCGCTATGGCATCACCGCCAATGCGCTGGCGCCGGCGGCGCGCACCGGCATGACCGAAGACGTGTTCGCCGACATGATGCGGGCGCCGGCCGACGGCTTCGACTACTACGACCCGGCCAACGTCGCGCCGCTGGTGGTGTGGCTGGGCAGCGCCGCCTCCGCGCAGGTCAACGGGCGCATGTTCGAGGCGGCCGGCGGCATGGTTTCCGTGGCCGACGGCTGGCGTACCGGACCCAGGACCGACAAGGGATCGCGCTGGCAGCCGGCCGAACTGGGCGCAGCCGTGGCGGAACTGCTGGCGCAGGCGCAGCCGCCCCAGCCGGTCTACGGCAGCTGAGCGCGACGGCCATGGACTTCTCCCTTAGCCTCGAACAGCAGATGGTACGCGACAGCGCGCGCGACTACCTCGCCGCGCACAGCGATTCGGCGGCGGTGCGGCGCGTGACCGAGGCGGGTGCCGCGCACGACGAAGCGCTGTGGCACGCGGTCGCGGGCGAACTCGGCTGGTGCGGCATCGCACTGCCCGAAGCCGTGGGCGGCGCCGGCCTGGGTGCGCCCGGGCTGGTGCTGCTGCAGGAACAACTGGGCCAGCGCCTGGCCTGCGTGCCGTTCTGGTCCGCCGTGTGCGTGGCCGCGCCCTGGCTGCAGGCCAGCCTGGGCCCGCGTGGCAGCGCGCATTGGCTGGAACGGCTGGCCTGTGGCGAGCTGCGTGCCGCCGCGGTGTTGCCGGACGATGGCGGCTGGCAGTACGACGGCGTCGCCATTGGCGCGCAGGCGGGCGCGGATGGCTTCGTGCTGCGCGGCTGCGCCGCCCAGGTGGCCGATGCCGCCGGCGCCGACTGGCTGCTGGTGCCGGCCCGGCTCGAAGACGGCGTGCCTGCGCTGTTCCTGCTGGAGCCAGCAGTACTGGCACAGGATGCGCGATTCATGCTGGCGCCGCTCGATACGCTGGACCGCACGCGGCCGCAGGCCGCGCTGCGGCTGGACGGGCTGCCCGTGCCCGCCAGCGCCTGCCTGGCGCGCGCGGACGCGGCGGCGTTTGGCCTGGCCCAGGCCTGGTGGCACGGCAAGCTGATGCTGGCGGCGGAGCAGCTTGGCGCGGCCCAGCAATGCCTGGACCTGACCGTAGCCTATGCCTCGGAACGGATCCAGTTCGGGCGCGCCATTGCCTCGTTCCAGGCGGTCAAGCACCGCTGCGCGCAGATGATGGTGCTGGTCGAGGCGGCGCGCTCGGCGGTGTATGGCGCGGCGCAGGCGTGGGAAACGGGCGAGGTGGCCGATGGTACCGGCATCCGCCTCGACATCGCCGCCGCATCCGTGGCAGCCGACGATGCCCTGCGCTTCTGCGCGCAGGAGGCCATCCAGTTGCATGGCGGTGTCGGCTTCACCTGGGAATACGACCCCCAGCTCTATTTCAAGCGCGCGCAGGCCGCCAGCCACTGGCTGGGCGGTGCCGGCGCGGCGCTGGCGTATCTCGCAGCAAATGGCCCGCACGCGTGGAGGACAGCATGACAGCGAATCAAGAGGCGGCATTCCGCGCCGAAGTCGCGCAGTGGATGGCCGCCAACCTGGCCGGCGAGTTCGCCTGCCTGAAGCACCGCGGCGGCCCCGGCGACGAAGAGGCCTATCCCGAACTGCGCAAGGCGTGGGAGCGCCGGCTGGCCGAAGGCGGCTGGACCGGCCTGGGCTGGCCGCGCGCGCATGGCGGGCGCGAGCTGCCGGTCATGCAGCAGGTGATCTTCCATGAGGAATACGCGCGGGCAGGGGGGCCGGGCCGCATGGGCCATATCGGCGAGGGGCTGATCGGCCCGACCCTGGTCGCCTTCGGCACCGACGACCAGAAGGCGCGCTTGCTGCCCGGCATCCTGAACGGCACCACGTTCTGGTGCCAGGGGTATTCGGAGCCTGGCGCGGGCTCGGACCTGGCCAATGTGCGCACGCGGGCGGAGCGCGATGCGGCCACCGGCGACTGGCTGGTGAGCGGCCAGAAGGTGTGGACCTCGCTCGCGCACGATTCGGACTGGATCTTCGTGCTGGCGCGCTGCGAGCCCGGCTCGCGCGGCAGCAAGGGCCTGGTCTTCCTGATGCTGCCGCTGGACCAGCCCGGCATCGAGATCCGGCCGATTCGCCAGATGGGCGGCGGCGCCGAATTCAACGAGGTGTTCTTCGACGGCGCACGTGCCGCCGCCGCCGATGTGCTGGGCGCGCCCGGCGATGGCTGGCGCATCGCCATGGCGCTGCTGGGCTTCGAGCGCGGCATCTCCACGCTGGGCCAGCAGATGCAGTTCACGCATGAACTGGAATGGGTGGCGCAGGCCGCGCGCGACAACGGCAGCAGCCGCGACGCGCTGGTGCGCCAGCGCATCGCGCGCGCCTGGGCCGGCCTGCGCGTGATGCGCGCCAATGCGCTGCGCATGCTGGCGGGCGCGGCGCAGGCGGGCCAGGACGGCGGCACCGCGCTGCAGCGCGACGCGCTGATCTACAAGTACTACTGGTCCAACTGGCACCGAGACCTGGGCCAGCTGGCGCTGGACGTGCTGGGTCCGCTGGCCAATGTGCTGGACGCCGGCGACACGCGCCGCACGCGGCTGCAGCAGATGGCGCTGTTCTCGCGCGCCGACACCATCTACGCCGGCACCAACGAAATCCAGCTCAACATCATCGCCGAACGCGGCCTCGGCATGCCGCGCGAAGCACGAGGACAGTCATGACCCTGAACACCGAAATCCCCAGCGCCCCGGCCTATGTGCCTGGCCATCAGTTGCTCGCCGGCAAGAGTGTGCTCATCACCGCCGCGGCGGGCGCCGGCATCGGCTTTGCCGCCGCGCGCCGCTGCGCCGAGGAGGGCTGCCGCGCGCTGATGATCTCCGACGTCCATGAGAAGCGGCTGGCAGACGCGGTCGAGCGCTTGCGCGCGGAAACCGGCCTGCAGGCGATCCATGGCCAGCTTTGCGATGTATCGGATGAAGCGCAGGTGCGCGCACTTGTGGCCGCCGCCGAAGAAGCCTTGGGCGGAACCGACGTGCTGATCAACAACGCCGGCCTGGGCGGCTCGCGCCGCCTAGTTGATATGGACGATGCCGAGTGGTCGCGCGTGATCGATATTTCCCTCACGGGCACCTTCCGCATGACGCGAGCGATGTTGCCGCACATGCAGGCGCGCCGGCGCGGCGCCATCGTCAACAACGCCTCGGTGCTGGGCTGGCGTGCGCAGAAGGAGCAGTCGCACTACGCCGCGGCCAAGGCCGGGGTGATGGCGCTGACGCGCTGCAGCGCGATGGAAGCCGCCGAATTTGGCGTGCGCATCAATGCGGTGGCGCCCAGCATCGCGCTGCATGACTTCCTGAAGAAGTCGGCGCCGGCCGACCTGCTGCGCCAGCTCAGCGAGCGCGAAGCGTTCGGGCGCGCGGCCGAGGTGTGGGAGGTGGCCAATGTGATGGTATTCCTGGCCAGCGACTATGCCTCGTACATGACGGGCGAGGTGCTGCCGGTGAGCAGCCAGCGGGCTTGAAGGGAAACAGTTGGGACCGGGAACAACGCAGGAACCAGACATGCCAAGAATCTTCCGTTCTGCCGAAGACATCCACGCCGCCGTCGGCCAGCGCCTCGGCGAGAGCGCCTGGACCCAGATCACCCAGGAACAGGTCAACCAGTTCGCCAATGCCACCGGCGACCACCAGTGGCTGCACGTGGACCCGGAGCGCGCCGCGCAGGGCCCATACGGCGCCTGCATCGCGCACGGCTACCTGACGCTGGCGCTGGTCAACCAGTTCCTGCCGGAGCTGGTCACGGTCGAAGGCATGAAGTGGGGCGTCAACTACGGCTGCGACAAGGTGCGCTTCCCGGCGCCGGTGCGCGTGGGCGCGCGCGTGCGCGGGGTGGGGGAACTGGTGCGGGCCGAGACCTTGCAGGGCGGCGTGCAGTCGGTGGTGCGCATGACCGTGGAAATCGAAGGCGGAGACAAGCCGGCCTGCGTGGCCGAGACCATCAGCCGCTATTACTTCTGAACAGGAATCCGGAATGAAAGAAGCAGTCATTGTCGCCGTCGCGCGCACACCGATCGGCAAGGCCTTCCGCGGTGCCTTCAACGACACCGAGGCCCCGGTGCTGGGCGGCCACGTGGTGCGCGCGGTGGTGGAGCGCGCCGGCGTGGATCCGTCCGAGGTGGAAGATGTGCTGATCGGCGCGGCCGCGCAGCAGGGCACCCAGGGCTACAACCTGGGCCGCCTGTGCGCTGTGGCGGCCGGCCTGCCGGACAGCGTGCCCGGCATGACCATGGACCGTATGTGCGGCTCGGGCCTGATGACGATCGCTGCGGGCGCCCGCGCGATCCAGTGCGGCGAGGCCGACATCATCGTCGCCGGCGGCGCGGAATCTATCTCGCTGACGCAGACCAGGCACAAGAACAGCTACCGCGCCCAGTCCGAAGCGGTGCTGGCGCGGCAGCCGGCAGCCTATATGGCAATGATCGAGACCGCCGAGGTGGTGGCGCGCCGCTATGGCATCAGCCGCGCCGAGCAGGACGCCTACGCCTGGCGCAGCCAGCAGCGCACCGCCGAGGCGCAGCGGCGCGGTGCCTTCGATGACGAGATCGTGCCGCTGGAAACGCGCCGCGCGCTGTTCGACAAGGCCGGCACGCTGACCGGCCACGAGACCGTTCGGCTTGCGCACGACGAGTGCAACCGGCCCGATACCACGGCCAGCAGCCTGGAGGCGCTGAAGCCGGTCTGGAGCGGCGGCCAGGCGGTGGCCGCCGGCGAGCACATCACTGCCGGCAATGCCTCGCAGTTGTCGGACGGCGCCGCCGCGGTGCTGATGATGAGTGCCGACGAGGCCCGCCGGCGCGGCCTGCGCCCGCTGGGCCGCTACCGCGGCATGGCGGTGGCGGGCTGCGCGCCGGACGAGATGGGGATCGGCCCGGTATTCGCCGTACCCAGGCTGCTCGCGCGCCATGGCATGACGGTGGCCGACGTGGGCCTGTGGGAGCTGAACGAGGCCTTTGCCTGCCAGGTGCTGTACTGCCAGCAGAAGCTGGGCATCCCGGATGCGCGCCTGAATGTCAACGGCGGCGCGATCTCGATCGGCCATCCGTTCGGCATGTCGGGTGCGCGCATGACCGCGCATGCATTGATTGAAGGCCGGCGCCGCGGCGTGCAGCAGGCAGTGGTGACCATGTGCATCGGTGGCGGCATGGGTGCCGCCGCGCTGTTCGACGTTCTGTAATCACAAGCAGCCCCTGCAGGGACGGCCCGCAACGAGGCCGCCTGCCATCACTCCAACCGGAGGAGACATCATGAAACGACTGATCGGCGTCGCCATGTCGCTGGCCGTGCTGGCCACCGCGGTATGGGCCTTCGCGCCGCGCCCGCTGCCGCCGTTCGCGGCCACGACGCTGCGCCCGGACGGCCTGCAGGTCAACGGCATCGCGCGCGCCGGCGAGCGCCTGGTGGCAGTGGGCGAGCGTGGCCAGATCCTGTTCAGCGATGACCAGGGCCGCAACTGGCGCACGGCCGCCGTGGATCAACCGCAAGGCGCCGCGCTGACCCAGGTGGCCTTTGCCGACAGCCGCCACGGCATGGCGGTCGGGCACAGCGGCTGGATCTTGCGCACGGAAGACGGCGGTGCGCACTGGCAGCAGGTGGCGTTCGACGCGAGCTCGTCCGATCCGCTGCTCGGTGCCTGGGCCCAGGCGGGCGGCCCGTGGTTCGCGGTCGGCAGCTTTGGCCGCTTCCTGGTCTCGCGCGATCAGGGCAGGCACTGGGAGCCGGCCGCAGACAAGGCCATGCAGGACCGCCACCTCAACGGCATTGCCGGCGACGGGCAGGGGCGCCTGATGCTGGTCGGCGAAGCCGGCCTGGTGCTGCGCTCGCCCGACGGCGGCAGCCGCTGGGAGGTGGTGAAGTCCCCCTACGAGGGTTCGCTGTACGGCGTGCAGCCGCTGCGCGATGGCGCCTGGCTGGCCTTCGGCATGCGCGGCAACGCCTTGCGCAGCGAGGACTTCGGCGCCACCTGGCAGGCCGCGGACACTGGCCTCAAGACCTCGTTCTTCGGCGGCGTCGAGCTGCCCGATGGGCGCATCGTGCTGGCCGGGCAGGGTGGCACGCTGGTGATGTCCGCCGACGGCGGGCGCCACTTCACCGCCTTGCCCGCCGGCAGCCCGCAGACCCTGGCCGCGCTGGCCCCTGCCGGCAAGGACAAGCTGGCGCTGGGCGGCAATGGCGGCCTTGCCGGCGCCACGCTCGCCGCCAACCCCCGCTGACCCTGCCTGACCCTGGCTTACCGAATGCGAGAACGATCATGACCCGCCCCCATTCCTCCGGCCGCCTGAGCCGCCTTGTCGATGCCTGCGCCAGCCTGCTGATGCACCGGCGCCGCCTGCTGCTGGTGCTGTGCCTGGCCGTGACCGTGGCGCTGGGCGCCTCGGCCACGCGGCTGCGGCTCGATCCCGGCTTCAACAAGATGATCCCGCTGCAGCACCCGTTCATGCAGGTGTTCACCAAGTACGCGAGCACCTTTTCCGGTGCCAATACGGTGCTGCTGAGCCTGCGCTGGAAGGGCGACGGCGACATCTACAACGCGGCCTTCATGGACAAGCTGCGCCGCGCCACCGATGACGTGTTCTTCATCCCCGGCGTGGACCGCTCGCGCGTGTTCTCGCTGTTCACGCCCAATGTGCGCTACACCGAGGTGACGGAGGCGGGCTTTCGCGGCGACGTGGTGGTGCCGGGGCGCTTCTCCGGCACGCCGGCCGAGCTCGACAAGGTGCGCCGCAACGTGGCGCGCTCCGGCCAGATCGGCCGCCTGGTCAGCAACGACCTGAGGTCCGCGCTGATCCGCGCGGAATTGCGCGAGACCGATCCGGCCACCGGCAAGACCATCGACTACGGTTCGGTCGCGCGCCAGCTGGAGAAGATCCGCGGGGACTTCAGCGGCACCGACGTCGAGGTCAATATCGTCGGCTTTGCCAAGCTGGTGGGCGATGTGGAAGAGGGCATCGCCGGCGTGATGGGCTTCTTCGCGCTGGCCTTCGCCGTGACCGCGCTGCTGCTGTGGCTGTACACGCGCTCGCTGCGTATCACGCTGCTGTCGCTGGTGGTGGCGCTGCTGCCCGTGGCCTGGCTGCTGGGCCTGCTGCCGCTGCTGGGCTACGGCATCGATCCGATGTCGATCCTGGTGCCGTTCCTGATCTTTTCGATCGGGGTCTCGCACGCGGTGCAGATGACCAATGCCTGGAAGCAAGAGGTGGTGCAGGGACATGGTGCGCTGGACAGCGCCAGCGCGGCCTTCCGCAAGCTGTTCATCCCCGGCACGGTCGCGCTGCTGACCAACGCGCTCGGGTTCATGGTCATCATGCGAATCGAGATCGACATCGTGCGCGAGCTTGGCATCACCGCCTGCCTGGGCGTGCTGCTGATGATCGTGACCAACAAGGTGTTCCTGCCGATCCTGCTGTCGTACACGCGGCTGGAGCCGTCGGCGCTGGCATCGGCGCAGGCCCGGCGCGCGCACGGAACCGGCGGGCTGTGGCAGAAGTTCGGCGCGCTGGCGCGTCCGGGCCCGGCGCTGGGCGTGTTCGTTGCCGCGCTCGCGTTGCTGGCGGCCGGCGCCATCGATTCGCGCGGCCTCAAGATTGGCGATGTCGGCAGCGGCGCACCGGAACTGCGCGCGGATTCGCGCTACAACCGCGACAGCGCCAGCATCGTGAGCCAGTACAACATCGGCTCGGATGCGCTGACCGTGGTGGTGGAACCCACCGGCTTCGACGACGGCTGCCTGCACTACCCGGTGATGAGTGCGGTGGAACGCTTCGAGATGCATATGCGCGGCGTGTCCGGCGTGCAGTCGGTGGTGAGCGTGTCGTCGCTGGCCAAGGTGGTGATCGGCGCCTACAACGAGGGCAACCCGCGCTGGGAGGCGCTGCCGCGCAGCAGCGAGGGCCTGAGCCAGGGCGCCAAGGCCTTCGACCCGGACAACGGCATGAATACCTCGAACTGCCAGGCCATCCAGGTGCTGATCTACACCGCCAACCATGAGGGCGCCACCATCGCCCACATCATCCGCGAGATCCGCCGCTTCACCGCCGCCGACAAGACCCCCAACGTGGCGTTCCGCCTGGGCGGGGGCAATATCGGCGTGATGGCGGCCACCAATGAGGCCGTGGAAGAAGCCGAAGTGACCATGCTGCTGTCGATCTTCGGTGCGATCACGCTGCTATGCCTGCTGACGTTCCGCTCGTGGCGCGCGGTGCTGTGCATCATCGTGCCGCTGACGCTGGTGTCGGTGCTGTGCAATGCGCTGATGGCGCGGCTTGGCATCGGGCTGAAGGTGTCGACGCTGCCGGTCATCACGCTGGGCGTGGGCGTCGGCGTGGACTACGGCATCTACCTGTATGAGCGCATCCAGCACCAGATCCGCGAGGAAGGGCAGGCCCTGCCGCAGGCCTTTGCCGAGGCCATGCGCCAGCGCGGTTCGGCGGCGCTGTTCACGGCGCTGACGATGTGCATCGGGGTGGGCACCTGGGCCTTTGCCGCGCTCAAGTTCCAGGCCGACATGGGTATCCTGCTGGCCTTCATGTTCCTGGTGAACCTGTTCGGCGCGGTGTCGCTGCTGCCGGCGCTGGCTGCGTGGCTGGGGGTGGAGGAAGAAGAGCGTGCGCGCGTGGCCGCCGGTGGTGCCGGTGGCGCCGCGCGCGGCGAGACGGTGCCGCCGGCGCACGCCCTGAAATCCGACGCGGTGTAAGGCCGATGACCCGGAGAGACAGCATGCACGATCACCAGGCTTACGCCGCGGCGGCATTCACGCCGGTCCGCATCGGCCCGCTCACGCTGCGCAATCGCATTATCAAGGCCGGCGCCAACGAGGGCATGACGCCGCAGGGCCTGCCGACCGAGGCGCTGGTCAGGCACCACCGCGAGCTTGCCGCGGGCGGCGTGGGCATGACCACGGTGGCGTATGCGGCGGTGGCCGACGACGGCCTGACTTTTTCGCACCAGCTCAGCATGCGCCCGGAGCAGGTTGCGCACCTGCGCGTGCTGACCGATGCCGTGCATCGCGAAGGCGCGGCGGCCTGCCTGCAGATCACCCATGCGGGCTCGTTCACCACCATGCGCCATGGCGGCAGCCGCGCGCCGGGCAGTGCTTCATCCGGACTCAATGCCTTTGGCATGCTGCATGGCGTGTATTTCCAGCGTGCCATGCGCGAGGCGGACATGGCGCGCGTTGCCGGCCAGTTTGCCGCCGCGGCGCGGCTGGCGCGCGAAGCCGGCTTCGACGCGGTGGAAATCCACATGGGGCACGGCTACCTGCTCAACCAGTTCCTGTCGCCGCTGAGCAACCGTCGGCGCGATGCGTTCGGCGGCAGCGTGGAGAACCGCACCCGCTTTCCGGCCGCGGTACTGCGCCAGGTGAAGGACGCGGTCGGCGCCGAGCTGGCGGTCTGCTGCAAGCTGAGCGTCAGCGACGGCGTGCCGGGCGGCAACGAACCCGCGGATTCCGCCGTGAGCGCGCGCCTGCTGGAGGCGGAAGGCGCCGACCTGCTGACCCTCAGCGGCGGGCGTAACGTCGAGAGTCCTTGGGCGCTGTTCGGCAGCCCCATGCCCACGGCGCAGATGAAGGCCGCCGCACCGACCGCGGTGGCGCGCTTCGGCATCACCATGCTGGAGAAGCGCACGCCGCGCGCGCTGGCCTTTCGCGAGCTGTACTTCCTGGAGGCGTCGCGCGTGGTGCGGCGGGCGGTGCGCATGCCGCTGGCCTATATCGGCGGCGTCAAGTCGATCGGCAATGTCGCGCAGCTGATGGAAGAGGGCTTCGACTGTGTCGCGCTGGCGCGCGCGTTGATCCACGATCCCGCGCTGGTCGCCAACTGGCGCAGCGGCGCGGTGGCGCATTCGGCCTGTGACAGCTGCAATGGCTGCGTGGCGCGGATCTACGATCCGGCCGGTGTCAGTTGCGTGCATGGCCCGGGCAATGACCCGGCGCTGACGAAGATTGCCGCGCTGCAGTAGTCCGATGGGACGATGAGCCGCCGGCCAGACGCTCTTATCTTGAAGGTCCCACGGGAATTCAAGGAGACAGACGCCATGACCGCTGACGGCAACCAGACTGGCTACAAGACCGGCTACAAGATTGAATCACGCCCGCTCGAGGCCCGCTACGCGCGCGGCTGGCATTGCCTCGGCCTGGCCGATGGCTACCGCGACGGCGTGCCGCACACGCTGAATATCTTCGGCCGGCGCCTGGCGGCGTTTGCCGACTCGACCGGCGCGATTCGCGTGATCGACGGCTACTGTCCGCACATGGGCGCAGACCTGAGCACCGGCACCGTGCAGGGCGACAACCTGGTCTGCCCGTTCCACGGCTGGCAGTGGGGCGGCGACGGCGGCTGCAAGTCCATTCCCTACTGCAAGCGGGTGCCGCCCAAGGCCCGCGTCGGCGCCTGGGAGACCTGCGAGCAGAACCACCTGCTCTTCATCTGGCACGATCCCGAAGGCCGCCCGGCACCCCCCGAGGTGGCGATTCCGCGCATCGATGCCTGCTTCTCTTCGGATTGGTCGGACTGGGCCATCGACGAGATGCTGATCCGCACCAATTGCCGCGAGCTGGTCGACAATATCTCCGACATGGCGCATTTCGGCACGGTCCATGGCGCGCCGGTGGACTATTTTGCCAACCTGTTCGAAGACCACAAGGCCACGCAGCTGATGATCGGGCGCAGTGCCCGGCTCTCGGGCGATGCGCAGCTGACGGCGCTGTCCACGTACTTCGGGCCCGCATACCACATCACCGAGATGATCGGACAGATGGGCGACCAGCAGATCCACTCGATCCTGCTCAACTGCCATGTGCCGATCGACCTCAACAGCTTCGCGCTGCGCTACGGCGTGTTGGTGAAGAAGATCCCGGGGCTGTCCGAGGAACAGAACCGTGCCATGGCGCAAGCCTATGTGGAGCAGGCCAAACAGGCCTTCTACGAGGACGTGGCGATCTGGGACAGCAAGATCCGCATCGACAACCCGTTGCTGTGCGAAGGCGACGGGCCCCTCTACCAGATGCGTGACTGGTACCAGCAGTTCTACACCGACGTGGAGCAGGTGCGGCCGTCCAGCGTGGCACGGCGCATCTTTGAGCTGAACCCGGGCAATATCGAGCCGCCGGCGCTGCGGCATGTGTTCGAGGCCTGATGGCAACCTCCACGGAACCTCGCACCATGAAAACCGTCGTCATTACCGGAGCCGCGTCCGGTATGGGCGCGGCCGTGCGCCAGCGCATGCTCGCCGACGGCTGCCGGGTCATCGGCATCGACCTGCGCGATGCCGACATCGTTGCCGACCTGTCCAGCCCGCAGGGCCGCGCTGCCGCGATCGACGCCGTACTGTCGCGGTCAGGCGGCCGCATCGACCAGCTGGTCTGCTGCGCCGGCCTGGGCCCGCATGTCGAACCCGCAACGCTGGTGGCATCGGTCAACTACTTCGGCTTGGTAGCACTGCTGGATGGCCTGTTCGAGGCGCTGCACCAGGGCTCGGATCCGTGCGCCGTGGTGGTGTCGTCCAACTCGGCCACGCTCCAGTCCTGGGAGGGCAGCCCGCTGCGTGATGCCTACCTTGCCGGCGATGAGCCAGGCGTGTGCACGATGGTGGCGGCCGCCGCGGCGGCGGAAGCCACCCGGGACCAGGCTGGCTATATCGCCTATGCCAGTTCCAAGCATGCGGTGGCGGCGGCCGCGCGGCAACGTGCGGCCGCGTGGGGACAGGCCGGCGTGCGCCTCAACGTGGTCGCGCCGGGGGCGGTGGAAACGCCGCTGCTGCAGGCCGGTCTGAAGGATCCGCGCTATGGCGATGCCATTCGCGATTTCCTGCCGCCGCTTGGGCGCCGCGCCCAGCCTGAAGAGGTGGCCGCGCTGATCGCGTTCCTGTGCGGGCCGCACGCTGCCTACATCCATGGCAACGTGGTGTTCATCGACGGCGGCCTGGATGCCGCGCAGCGACCGCTGAACTTCTGATCTCCTGGCCAATGGGGCATCCGCCGCGAGCCGCGGCGGATGCCCCATTTTTGTTCGATGGCGTCCCGGACTTACGTGACCATGACATCGTCCTGCATCCGGCGCTCGCGTTCGCCGGGATACAGGGCCTTCTTTTCGAGGTAGAAGCACTCGGCGCGGCCCGGGTTGCAATCGGAGCGGCTGGGCTTTGCCATGTAAAAGCCCCCAAAAGTCGTCTCCGACTTCTGGGGGCAGTTCAGGGCGGGGAGGGGAGCGCGACCGGGCGCCAAAGGCTGCGCCCGGCCGGATATCACGATGGGATCAGGTACCCGACCCGCGCGCGGCGTCCGGGGAGAAGAACGCCTCGTTGAATTCCGGGCTGTTGTTCAGCGTTGCCATCGGGCCTTCGTTGGTCAGGCGGTCGGCCATGTAGGCACCCGAAATCAGGTCATGGTAGAACACCGTGGTCGGATAGTAGCGGCGTGCATCATAGGCGTACACCGAGGCCTGGAGATTGGTGCGCCACAACTGGCCCCGGCCATCGTAGTTGTCGGCCGCCAGGGCCAGCCAGCTGTCTTCGTCGAGATACAGCACGCGTTTCGCATACTGGTGCCGGAAACCGGACTTGAGCGTGGCTTCCAGTACCCATACCCGATGCGGTTCATAGCGCATCGCGTCCGGATTGGCATGGCCATTCGTGAGCAGCTCCTTGTACTTGACGGAAGTGCTCTGCAGCTTGTAATTGTGGTACGGGACGAAGATCTCTTTCTTGCCGACGATCTTCCAGTTGTAGCGTTCGCCCGAGCCGTTGAAGAGGCGGTCGTCGTCCACGGTGCGGAAGCCGCCGGGACCCTGGGGCTGGTCAAAGCCGAATTCCGGCGCCTGGCGCACCCGCCGCGTGCCCGGGTTGTAGATCCACGTGCGGTTGGTGTCGGAACCCTCCTGGTCCCAGACCGCGTAGCCAACGATCACCTGGCCGCGGTCACGCAACGGCAGGTCGGTGGCGGTGCGGAAGAAGGAGCGCTCGTTGAGGGCGCTGCGCGGGTCGAACTTGCCATTGTTGCGCGGCGACAGGATGCTGTACGAGACGCGCCCCCACGCGATCGAGCCGTTCGGATACACCACGGCCTGGTCGAACTGAGCCTTCTCGGTGCCGATGGCCGACGAGAAACGCTGGTTCCACAACAGCTCCATCGCGGTTTTCGGAATCGGGTAGGGAACCTGCGGACCCGCTTCCTTCAGGCCGTTGGCATCGCTCGTCATGCTGACGGTGGTGGCGTAGGTGCGGATGTCCTTGTAGACCGCGTCCTCGTAGCGGAAATCGCGATGGCTTGGGTACACCGGCATCTTGAAGGTGTCGGGATACTTCTTGAACAGCGCCTTCTGCCCGTCGCTAAGCCGCTCGGCATACTGCGCCATGTTCTGCGCCGTGATGACGAACAGCGGCTTCTCATCGGCATACGGGTCCGGGTAGCGTTCGCCGCGCTGGTATTTGACATGCGCCGGCGTGCCCAGCCACTTGCCGGACCATGCCGGGACCTCGCCGTCCTTGCTGGCGGCACGCTCGGCGCCCATCGGCGTGAGGGGGCCATCCAGTTGCTTGAGCTCCTCCGGGGTGGCCTTCGCCCACGATGCCGCCGCCAGGGCCATGCTGGTGAGCAGCAGGCCACCGCGTATCAGTTGTCTTGTGCTGGATTTCATTGAAGTCTCGCTCCTTGTAAAGAGGAATTGCCGGCGCCGGCTGTGCCTGTGCCTGTGGTGACAGCGTAGTGATGGCGCGGCGGCGGGGAATCGTTGGAACGGACTAGTGGATTTCCCTAGCGCCCGGCGTGGCGGAGGGGGCGGGGACAATCCGGGTGGCGTGCCAGCATCCCGCGAGGATTGCGGGAGCGTACCGGGGTGGTACGGGAAGGGGGGCGGGGGTAGGGGGACTTAAACGGCGCGAGGCCGGGCAAGTGCCCGGCCTCGCGCGCCAGCATGCGGCCAGCGGCCGCAGCCAGGGTCAGGCTTCCATCACTTCGCCGAAGCGCTGCAGGTGGTAGTCGCTGTCGCCCAGCAACTGGTCCAGCATGGTCAGGCGCTTGAAGTAGTCGCCCACGGACAGCTCATCGGTCATGCCCATGCCGCCATGCAGCTGCACGGCCTGCTGGCCGACGAAGCGCCCGGCGCGGGCCAGCGTCACCTTGGCCGCGGACAGCATGCGGCGGCGCGCGGCGGGATCGGCCTCGTCCAGCGCCTGGACTGCGACGTATGCCATCGACAGTGCCAGCTCCTTCTGCACCAGCATGTCGGCCATGCGGTGCTGCAGTGCCTGGAAGCTGGCCAGCGGCTTGCCGAACTGCTGGCGCGTGCCCAGGTACTCGGCGGTGATCTCGATCAGCTTTTCCATGGCGCCGGCGCCCTCGGCGCACAGCGCGGCAACGCCGTGCTCAAGGCCCACGCCCAGCGCGGCCAGGCCGTCGGCGGGCTGGCCCACCAGCGCGTCGGCCGGCACCGTCACGTCCTGCAGCGACAGGTCGGCGGCGCGCAGGCCGTCGACGGTCGGGTAGGCGGTGACGCCCAGGCCCTTGCTGTCGCGCGGCACCAGGAACAACGCAATCTCATTGCTGCCGGCCACGCGCGCGGTCAGCAGGTAGGCGTCGGCGGCGGCGCCGTGCCAGACCACGCTCTTGATGCCGTTGAGCACGTAGCCGTCGCCGCTGCGCTCGGCGCTGGCGCGGGCCGATTCCGGGCGGTAGCGGGTGGTCGGCTCCAGGTAGGCCAGCGTGACGATGCGCTCGCCCGAGGCGATCGCGGGCAGCCATTGTTCCTTCTGCGCGGCGCTGCCGTGGGCGGCCAGGATGGCCGCGGCCATCACGCCGCTGGGCGTGACCGGCTCCAGCACCAGGCCGCGGCCCAGTTCGCGCTGCACCACCAGCTGGCTGGCGGGGCCTTCGCCGAAGCCGCCGAAGTCGGCCGGCACGGTCAGGCCCAGCACGCCCATTTCAGCGAGCTTGTTCCACACGCCGCGATCCAGGCTCTCGCCTGCGCGCGCGCTCTTGCGGCGGGCCTCGAAGGTGTATTCGGTATCGATGAAGCGACGCAGGCTGTCCGCCAGCATCTGTTGCTCTTCGCTGTAGGTGAAGTCCATGTCAGCTATCCCTTCAGAAACCCAGGATCATCTTGGAGATGATGTTCTTCTGCACTTCGGTCGCGCCGCCGTAGATCGAGGTCTTGCGCATGTCGTAGTAGGTGGAGGCGGCAGGGGCGGCCCAGTCGGGGCCCGCCACCGGCTGCGTCGCGCCCGGCTCAAGCCAGTCCGGCGAATACGGCCAGGCGTTGGGGCCGGCCACTTCCATCATCAGCATGCCCAGGTCCTGCTGCACCTCGGAGCCGCGGATCTTGACGATCGAGGCCTCGGGGCCGGGGGTGCCGGCGGCCTGCGTGGCGACGCGAAGCAGCAGCATTTCCAGCGCCATGATGTCCATCTCGACGCGGGCGATCTTGTCGCGCATGCGCACGTCTTCGATCAGCGGGCGGCCGGCGCCGTCGGTGGCCTGGCTGGCGTAGTGCTTGAGCAGGCGCAGCTCGCGGTGGCAGTGGCCGATGCCGGCAATGCCGGTGCGCTCATGGCCGAGCAGGTACTTGGCATAGGTCCAGGCGCGGTTCTCTTCGCCGACCAGGTTCCCGACCGGCACTTCCACGTCTTCGAACCAGGTCTCGTTGACGTCATGGCCGCCGTCGAGCGTCTTGATCGGGCGCACCGTCACGCCGGGCGACTTCATGTCGATCAGCAGCATCGAGATGCCTTCCTGGGCCTTGGCCTCCGGGTCGGTGCGCACCAGGCAGAAGATCCAGTCGGCAAAGTGGGCCATGGTGGTCCAGGTCTTCTGGCCGTTGACGATGTACTTGTCGCCCTTGCGCACCGCGCGCGTCTTCAGCGAGGCCAGGTCGGAACCCGAGCCCGGCTCGGAGTAGCCCTGGCACCAGAAGTCGTCGATATTGGGGATGCGCGGCAGGAAGCGCTGCTGCATCTCGGGGCTGGCGTACTTCATCAGCACCGGCCCGATCATGGTCAGGCCGAATGGCAGCAGGCGCGGCGCGCCGGCGCGGAAGGTCTCGATCTCGAAGATCAGGCGCTGCAGCGCGGTCCAGCCGGTGCCGCCCCATTGCCTGGGCCAGGTCGGCGCACCCCAGCCGCGCGCCTGCAGGATGCGGTGCCAGCGGATGTAGTCGTCCTTTTCCACGCGCTGGTGGTTGAGAACCTTGTTGCGGATGTCTTCCGGCAGGCTGGCCTGCGCGAATGCGCGGACCTCCTCGCGGAAGGCCTGTTCCTCGGCGGTGAAACGCAAATCCATCTGAATGTCCCCTGTGGTACGCGGGCCGCGCGGCGCTTCTTGCCCTGTCTGGTTGTGCAGTGCGTCAAAGCGGCGGCCCTCACTGTGCCGGCCGATTGTAGGGGCCGGGCGCGATTCTTTGCTTCATCAATGATAAAGCCGTCCTTCGTGGAGGCGGAACCACCTGCGCCGGGTGGTGGCGGGGCGAACTGCGGCTGGCCAGTGGCGTTGACGAACACGGCCTTAGTGAATTCCAAATGGCTGCGGCACGGGGCTTGCAGCAAACTGATGCAGCCAGTTTCATGTGGCCGGGTGTATTCCGCCGCATATCCGAGTCAGCCTGCATCGAGAGACCCACCAGCACCATGTCTTCCTTCCGCCCCGAATACATCCACGACATCCCCCGCTACTGGGCCGCGCAGACGCCCGACGCGCCGTGCCTGCACGAGAACGGCGCCGTCATCAGCTACGGCGAGCTGTGGCGGCGTATCGAGGCCGCCCGCGACTGGCTGGCGGCGCAGGGCGTGGGCGAGGGCGACCGCGTGATGGTGGTCGGCGAGAACTGCAACGAGATGGTGGTCACGCTGTTCGCCAGCAGCCTGCTGCATGCCTGGCCGATCCAGGTCAATGCGCGCCTGTCCGCGCGCGAGATCGACAATATCCGCGATCATGCGCAGCCGGCGCTGGTGCTGTTCACCGGCCATGTCTCCGACGTGGCCGCGGCGCACGGCGAGCGGCTGGGCGCACAGGCCACCGGCTGCCCGGTGTTCGACGCTGGCATGCGGGTGGTGCGCGCGGCCACCGCGCCGCAGCGCGAGCCGGCCGGGCTGGCCCGCAGCGTCGCCACGCTGATCTATACCTCCGGCACCACCGGCGCGCCAAAGGGCGTGATGGTGCCGCATGCGGGCCTGACCCAGTTTGCGCGCATCTCTGCCACCTCGCGCGACATGGGCCCGGCCGACGTGGCCTACGGCGCCTTGCCGATGTCGCATATCTTCGGCATTGCCACGGTGCTGATGGCCACGCTGTATGCGGGCGCCAGCCTGTTCCTGCGCCCGCGCTTCGACGCCAATGAAGTGTTCGAGTCGCTGGCATCGCCCGGCGTCACCATCCTGCAGGGCGTGCCGACCATGTTCACGCGCATCATGGCGGTGGCGCCCACCGTCGGCGCGAAGCCCGGCGCCTATCCGCGCCTGCGCTACCTCTATACCGGCGGCGCGCCGCTGGACCCCACGCTCAAGCGCGAGGTCGAAACCCTGTTCGGCCAGGCGCTGCACCATGGCTACGGCATCACCGAATACGCCGGCTCGCTCTTCATCACGCGCATGGAAGCCCCGCGCGCCGACTGCTCGGCCGGCTATATCGTCGAAGGCGTCGAGATCGAGATCACCGATGCCGAAGGCAAGCTGCTTCCCGCCGGCGAGCGCGGCCAGATCCGCGTGCGCGGCCCGGGCGTGATGCTGGGCTACTACCGCAACCCCGAGCAGACCGCCGAGGCGCTGCTGCCCGGCGGCTGGCTCAATACCGGCGATCTGGGCTACCTGGATGCCGACGGCGCGCTGTTTATCTCCGGCCGCTCCAAGGACCTGATCATCCGCTCCGGCTTCAACGTCTACCCGATCGAGGTCGAGTCTGTGATCAATGCCTTCCCGGGCGTGCGCCAGTCGGCCGTGGTCGGACGCACCACCGGCGACGGCAACGAGGAAGTGGTGGCCTTCATTGAAATGCAGGACGGCGCCGAGCTTGACCGCAAGGCGCTGGACACCTACCTGCGCGAGAGCCTGGCCCCGTACAAGCGCCCGGCCGAGCTCCGCACCGTCGACGTGATTCCGACCACGGCGAGCGGCAAGCTGCTCAAGCAGCCGCTGCGCGCCATGCTCGATTAAGCGCCCGCCGGGCCCGCCGGCCCCGGGCAATATCAGCCATACCTGGAGGAGACAATAATGAAGACATGGACGACACTGGCAGCCCTGACCGCCACGCTGCTGCTGCAGGGCGCGGCGTGGGCCGCCGACGCCTACCCGTCGCGGCCGATCAAGCTGCTGGTGGGTTACGCGCCCGGCGGCCCGGTCGACACAGCCGCGCGCATCTATGCCGAGCAACTCGGGCGCGTGCTCAAGCAGCCGGTGGTGGTGGATAACCGCGCGGGCGCCAGCGGCGCGATCGCCGCCGACATGACCGCCAAGGCGGCGCCGGACGGCTACACGCTGTATTTCGTCGCCAGCCCGACCATGACCATGACGCCGCTGATCCAGCACTCGGTCAATTTCAATCCGGTCAAGGACTTTACCTATATCGGCCTGATCACCGATTACACCAACGTGCTGCTGGTGAACAAGGACTTCCCGGCGAAGAACGTGGGCGAGCTGGTCGACTATGCGCGCAAGCATCCTGAGGGGGTCTCGTTCGGCTCGGCCGGCATTGGGGCATCGAACCACCTGTCCGCGGAATTGCTGGCTCAAATGAACAGCGTGAAGATGCTGCATGTGCCGTACAAGGGCAATGCGCCGGCCATGGCTGACGTGATGAGCGGCAAGGTCACGTTCATGTTCGATATTACCGGCACGGCCATCGGGCATATCAATGGCGGCAAGGTGCGGGCGCTGGCGGTCACGTCGAAGACCCGCAACCCGGCGCTGCCGAACGTGCCGACCATGATCGAGTCGGGGCAGAAGGACTATGACCTGACCGGCTGGTATGCGCTGGTGGGGCCGCAGAAGCTGCCGGCCGATGTGGTGGACAAGCTGGTCAAGGCGCAGAAGGCGGTTGGGGAGGATGCTGCTTTCCGGCAACGGATGACGGCTGGGGGGTATGACGTGAATATCAGCACGCCGAAGGCGCTGGGAGATCGGATTCAGCGGGAGCTGGCGCTTTGGGGTGGGGTGGTGAAGGCGGCGAAGATTCAGGCGGATTGAGGGGGGAGGGGCTTGGGGGCTGGTTCGATGTTGTTGTAGGTCGACGGCCCTGTTCCGCCCTGCTGGGCGGGTCACTTTCTGTCCGAGCGACAGAAAGCGACTCGCCCCTTTAGGGGCGAAACCGGGGCCTCTCCAAGAGCCACCACCACAAATCTGCCGAAATACCTTCTTGAATGCCATCAAGGCATCGCCCGTGAGCCGTGATGCGTGCCTTCGCCAAGGCGTGGAGTTCTCCGCTCTGTGGATGTCGGCAACTGACGCTCAACTTAGCGTATCGATCCTTCACAATCTGCGCCTTGATTGTGAACGGCAGGGTTCTCTAGACTGGATGGGCTGCTAATACAGCAGGAGCCGGGAGTGAGAACCCGATCAACGTTACCTCCTCTTCTACGCTATGGAGGTCAGCAATGTCCCAATCCGGCATTGAACCCGACGCCTTCACCCCGCCCCGACTCGATGATTCCCTTTCGCGGTTCAGTCCCGAAACCCGCCGCGCAGCGCGTGAGGACGCGCTGCCTGTTCCTCGGCAACTCTTGCTATTGAATCTCTTGGATCAAGCCGATGCGGTTGCGCGAGGCACGGCCTGCGTACTGACGTTGGTTACGCACAGCGAATGTGACGCACAGGAAGAGGGGAGCGTAGCCTTGCAGCCGGTTACGTTGGAGCCTTGCGAGCGCTCTGCCGGGCCTCCCTTGGATTGCTGGCCGACAGGGTAGAAGAAGTCGCGGAGGGAATTGAGGAGGCGATGGTCGGGTAACCAATCGCGGTCGGTCGCTGATTCACTGAGATGGCAGGTCCCGCTGGTGTCAATTGTGGGCACCGCAGGACTTGACCGACCGTTTGTGTGCCCCCTCTCCCGCAAGCGGGAGAGGGGAGCAAACCAGCGGAGCAGATAAGGCTTCAGGCTCTTAACTTTCCACTTCCGCCCACCCCTGCATCGCCTGCCCGCCGGCATCGTCCCCCGTCCACAGCACCAGCCGCCCAGCCTGCGCCGGATCAGCCGCGCCGCCAACGATGATGGTGTCCTGGTCGAACAGCGGCGCCAGGCCGCGGAAGCCAAAGCGGCGCACGCGCGCCTGCGGTTGCTCGCGCGCCACCAGGTCCAGCATCAGCATGGCCTGCATCGGCCCGTGCACCACCAGGCCGGGGTAGCCCTCGACCTCGCGCGTGTACTGGCGGTCATAGTGGATGCGGTGGCCGTTGAAGGTCAGTGCCGAGTAGCGGAACAGCATCACCGGATCTGCCTGCAGCGTGCGCTGCCACTGCGCGGCCTGCTCCAGGCGCGGGCGCGGCGGCTGCGGCCTGGACGGGTCGGGCATGGCGCGGTAGACGATATCGTGGCGCTCGTTGACCGCGGTCTTGCCGTTGACGGTCAGCTCGTGATCGACGGCGACAAACCACAGTTCACCGGTGCGCCCGGTCTTGTACTGCACGTCCTTGATGGTGGAGGTGCGCGTGACGGTATCGCCGATATGCAGCGGATGGCTGAAGCTCAGTTCGCTGCCGGCCCACATGCGGCGCGGCAGCGGCACCGGCGGCATGAAGCCGCCGAGGGTGGGATGGCCGTCGCGTCCCAGTTCACGCTGCGGCGCGCGCGGCAGGAAGTAGAGCCAGTGCCACAGCGGCGGCAGCGGGCCGGCGGCGACGGCCTCGGGGTCGAGGTCGAAGGTGGCGGCGAGGCCGATCACCGGTTCCGGCGACAGCGTTTCGGTGCGCGATTCGCTGCGGCCGATCCAGCCGCGCAGGCGTTCGAGTTCAGGAGTGGCGTCAGTCATGACAGTAAGCCTTGTAATGCGTGAAAGTGGCCGGAAGGCGGGTTATTGCGCCAGTGCCAGCAGCCGGCGGGCCTGCTCGATCACGGGCCGGTCGACCATCTTGCCATCGACCTGCACCGCATGGCTGCCGCTGGCGGTAGCTTCCAGCACGCGGCGGGCCCAGTCGAGCTGCTCGGGGCTGGGCAGGAAGCCTGCGCGCGCCACGCCCAGCTGGGCCGGGTGGATGCAGAGCTTGCCGGCAAAGCCGAGTTCGCGCGCATAGGCAACGTCGCTGGCCAGCACGGCTTCGTCTTTCAGTGCGGTGGTCACGCCGTCGACCGGCGGCGGCAGCCCGGCCACGCGTGAGGCCAGCACGATGCGCGCGCGTGCAAAGGCGAGCGCGTCGCGCGTATGGCTGCAGCCCAGGTCGACCGCATAGTCGAGCGAGCCGAAGGCAAGACGTGCCACGCCGGTGGCGGTGGCCACGGCGTCGATCTGATGCAGGCCCAGCGCGGTTTCGATGATCGCGACCAGTTCGCCCTGCGGGTTGATCGCGTGCAGAGCCTGCGCGATGGTGGCCAGCGCGGCGGCATCTTCTGCCTTGGGCACCAGCAGGCCTGCCAGCGCGGTACCCGGGGGCAGCGCGCGCAGCCAGGCCAGGTCGGCGGCAAAGGACGGCGAGGCGCTGTCGTTGATGCGGACAAAGGCATTGGCCGCGGGCAGTCCGGCCAGCCACGCGGCGATGGCTGCGCGCGCGGCGGGCTTGGCGTCCGGATGGACCGCGTCCTCGAGGTCCAGGATCATCACATCGGGGCCGGCGGCAGCGGCCTTGTCGAAGCGTTCCGGCCGGTCGCCCGGCACGAACAGGTAGGTGACTGCAGTGGACATGTCTTGGTCCTCAGCCTGCGGCGGGCAGCCAGTCGTTGACGTTCGGGGCCTGCTCCAGCGCCCACACGCGCTGGATGATGGCGCGCATCTCGGCCTCGCTCGCGCCGTGGCGGAACGCGCCCAGCTGCAGCGCCTTCGCTTCCAGTTCCGGGCGCGACAGGGTGTTGTCGGGATCGCCCTTGGGCACGTCGACGCGCGCCGCCAGTGTGCGGCCGTCGGTGGTCGTGACGGTAACGCGGCCGATCCACTGGCGCGGGTAGGCGGCGTTGATCTCGGCATCCAGTTCCATGCCGACCTTGCCGCGGAAGGCGGTCACCTTCGGGTCCTGCAGCGCATGCTGCTCGAACTCGCCCAGACCCGCATGGCCGTGCACGGCCACCAGCCCCAGCACCGTGCCCATCGAGAACTTGGCCTGGTGGATGGTGGTGGGGTTGACCACCGGGCCGAGCACGTCGATGGCGCCCTGGTGCACGTGCGTGGTGACGCTGGCGACCTGGTCGGCGCCGATGCCTTCGCGCTGCATCAGCGCCTTGAGCGCATCGGCGGCCGGGTGCGTGTGGCGGCATGAGGCGAAGAACTTGAACGAGGTCTCGGCGGTGGCCCAGCGCGTGCCCAGGCCGTCGGTCAGGCAGGCGGGGTTGGCATCGCTGGACATGCCGGCGGCCATGCCCTGTGCGCCTTCCAGGATCTGCTTCGCGCCGGTGAAGCCGGCGCGCGCGAGCCAGGCTGACTGCAGTCCATCGGCCGCGGCCTTGGCGGTATGCAGCTGCTTGGAGTCGGCGGCGTCGCGCAGGAATTCCCACAGGCCCGCGGCCTGCGTGCCGGCCGAGCCCAGTGCCTGGTTGATGCCTTCGGCATCGAGGCCGTAGAGCTTGGCCACGGCCGCGGCGGCGGCCAGCGTGCCCACCGTGCCGGTGGTGTGGAACACGCGGTAGTGCGAACGGCCCATGAATTCGCCGATGCGGATGCCGGCCTCATAACCGGCGATCGAAGCCAGCAGCACTTCGGCGCCGGTCTTGCCCTCGGCCTGCGCGGCTGCCACCACGGCAGGGAACACCACCGCGGCGGGGTGCAGCACCGAGCTGTTGTGCACGTCGTCCTGCTCGACCACGTGCGAGGAGGCGCCGTTGATCAGCGCGGCAAAGTAGGGCGAGGTGCGGCGGCGGTCCACCAGCACTTCGGCGCCGCCTTGGTCCGGGCCCATGGCCGCGGCGAACTCCTGCAGCTTGCGCACGGCGGGGGCATCCTTGCCGGCGATGGCCGAGGCGATCCAGTCCAGGAACAGGTCCTTGGTGCGCTCGATCACGGGCGCGGGCACGTCGGCCAGCTTGAGGTCGGCCAGGAAGTCGCAAAGCTGGCGGGTGGGGTAGGTGGTGTCTGCGGGTTGGCTCATGCAGGCTCCGATGCGGATTGGATTTCGTGGAGGAGGAAAAAGCCCGGCGCTCTGTGCGAGATGGCCGGGCGTCGTGTGTTCAGATGGTCCGCTTGTCAGCCAGCGCGGCGATATCGCCGTCGTCATAGCCGAGCTCGGCCAGGATCTGCCGGCTGTGCGCGCCCAGTGCCGGTACGTCGCCCATGACAGGCTCCACGCCCGACAGGTTGGCGGGCGGCAGCAGCGCGCCGATCGGACCGCCCGGGGTGGCCACTTCGCGCCAGCGCTGGCGTGCCTGCAACTGCGGATGGTTCCATACGCCCTCGATGTCGTTCATCGGGGCATTGGCGATCTGCGCCTCGTCGAGCAGTGCCTCGGCCTGCGCCACAGTCATCGGCGCGAAGCGCTCTTCGATGATGGCGGTGAGTTCGGGGCGATTGTGCACACGGGCCGTATTGCTGGAGAAGCGTTCGTCCTGCGCCAGTTCCCGGTTGCCGAGCACGATCTCGCAGAAATTGGCGAACTCGCGTTCGTTCTGCACGCTGAAGATCACGCTGCCATTGCCGGTGCGATGCACGCCATACGGGGCGATGGTCGGATGCGAAGCGCCGAAGCGTCCCGGCGGCTTGCCGCCGTAGTGGCCGAAGTAGAGGACCTGGTTCATCCACTCGGCCATCGCCTCGAGCATGGTCACCTGCACGCGCAGGCCCTTGCCGGTGCGGCCACGCTGCAGCAGCGCCGAAAGGATGCCGCTGTAGGCGTACATGCCGGCCGAGATGTCGGCGATCGAAACGCCGGCGCGCGACGGCTCGTTCGGTCCGCCGGTGAGGCCCACCAGGCCGGCGGCGGCCTGGATCAGCAGGTCGTAGGCCTTCTTGTCGCGATAGGGACCGGAGTCGCCATAGCCCGAGATGTCACAGACGATGAGCTTGTCGTACTTGCCGTGCAGGCTGTCGAAGTCCAGGCCCATGCGCGCTGCCGCGCCGGGGGCGAGGTTCTGCACCAGCACATCGGCATCGGCCAGCAGCCGGTGCAGGATGGCCTGCGCCTCTCGATCCTTCAGATCCAGGGTCAGGCTTTCCTTGCCCCGGTTAAGCCACACAAAGTACGAGGCCTGGCCGTGCACGGACTGGTCATAGCCGCGCGCGAAGTCGCCCACTCCGGGGCGCTCGATCTTGATGACGCGGGCACCAAGGTCGGCCAGCTGGCGCGTGGCGAAGGGCGCGGCCACGGCGTGCTCGAGCGAGACCACGCGGATGCCGTCGAGCGGGCGGATGCCTTTGGGGGAATGGGACATGCAGGGGCCTTAGAACGAACGCGGCAGCTCGAGCACATGCTCGGCCACGTAGGACAGGATCAGGTTGGTCGAGATCGGCGCCACCTGGTACAGGCGCGTCTCGCGGAATTTGCGTTCGATGTCGTACTCGGCGGCAAAGCCGAAGCCGCCGTGCGTCTGCAGGCAGACGTTGGCCGCTTCCCACGACGCGTCGGCGGCCAGCAGCTTGGAGATATTGGCTTCCTTGCCGCATGGCTTGCCGGCGTCGAACAATTGCGCGGCCTTGTAGCGCATCAGGCTGGCGGCCTCGACATTGATGTAGGAGCGCGCGATCGGGAACTGCACGGCCTGGTTCTGGCCGATGGGGCGGTCGAACACGATGCGGTCGCGCGCATAGTTGCTGGCGCGCTCGACAAACCAGTAGCCGTCGCCGATGCACTCGGCGGCGATCAGGATGCGCTCGGCGTTGAGGCCGTCAAGGATGTACTTCAGGCCCTTGCCTTCCTCGCCGATCAGGTTTCCGGCAGGGACTTCGAGGTTGTCGAAAAACAGCTCGTTGGTCTCGTGGTTGACCATGTTGCGGATCGGCTTGACCGTCAGGCCCTTGCCGATGGCATCACGCAGGTCCACCACAAACACCGACAGGCCCTCGGACTTGCGCTTGACCTGGTCCAGCGGCGTGGTGCGTGCCAGCAGCAGCATCAGGTCCGAATGCTGCACGCGCGAAATCCATACCTTCTGGCCATTGACGATGTACTTGTCGCCCTGGCGCACCGCGGTGGTCTTGAGCTTGGTGGTGTCGGTGCCGGTGGTGGGCTCGGTCACGGCCATCGACTGCATGCGCAGCTCGCCCGAGGCGATGCCCGGCAGCCAGCGCTGTTTCTGCGCTTCCGAGCCGTGGCGCAGCAGGCAGCCCATTACGTACATCTGGCCGTGGCAGGCGCCGGAATTGCCGCCGCTGCGGTTGATTTCCTCCATGATGACCGAGGCGGCTGTCAGCGACAGGCCCGAGCCGCCATAGGCTTCGGGGATCAGCGCTGACAGCCAGCCCGCCTGGGTCAGAGCCTGGACAAAGGTCTCAGGAAAGGCGTTCTGCTCTTCCACCCGTTGCCAGTACGCCGAATCGAAGCCGGCACAGAGGTCGCGCACCGCTTCGCGGATTTCGGGGTAGAGCTGGTCTGGATCCTGATGTGCGTGCATGGGGTAGCCCCGCTCGGATTGAATGGGGCCATTATTCCCGAGCCCCCGGCACGCTGAAATTCGGATTTGCGAAAGAGCGGCTTAGGTGGGCCGGAAGCGGGGGGGCGGAAGCTGCATGCGGCGCCGGGGCGCCCGCAGTTGCGCAAGAGGCCGGCGCAGCGGCCTCTTGCGCGGGGATGGCTGGCAGGCCGGGCCTGGGAATCAGTGCATGAAGAGCCAGATCAGGACCAGGATGAAGGCCGGGACGCCAAGTAGCCAGGCAAGGATATAGGGCATGGTGCAACTCCTGTCGATGACGGTAATCGGTGATTCCAATATAGGAATGCCGTCATGGCGGCACTGTCGGCGAGCTTCCGCTTGCGGTGTAGGACGCAGCCGCAAGCGCCTGGCGGACGGCCCGCGCGGTGTGGCGCGAGCGCCTTGGGGCCCGCCGGCCCGGTTGCCGGCAGGCCATCCCGTGCTACGCTCAGGTGTACCCAAGCACCCGGAGACGAGCCATGGACGGGGTCTGGTCCGAGATCTACAGTGTCTTGCGCGCCGAGTTCGCCGATGTGCCGGACGCTGGCGAGGCCACCCGCATCCTGGCACGCCTGTTCATGGCGGTGTTGCTGGGCGGCCTGATCGGCTATCAGCGCGAGGCCTCCGGCAAGGCAGCGGGGCTGCGCACCCATATG
Organism: Cupriavidus sp. GA3-3; assembly: GCF_000389805.1. Taxonomy (NCBI): domain Bacteria; kingdom Pseudomonadati; phylum Pseudomonadota; class Betaproteobacteria; order Burkholderiales; family Burkholderiaceae; genus Cupriavidus; species Cupriavidus sp. GA3-3. The sequence goes on along the minus strand of NZ_KB944505.1, from coordinate 10,193 downwards.
CTGGTGGCGCTGGGCTCGGCGCTGTTCGTGCTGGTGCCGCTGCAGGCAGGGACGCCGCTGGCCGACATCAGCCGCGTGCTGCAGGGGCTGATTGCCGGCATCGGCTTCCTTGGCGCCGGCGCGATCCTGAAGCACAGCGACGAAGCCCACATCCAGGGCCTGACCACCGCGGCCAGCATCTGGATGGTCGCGGCCATCGGCGTGGCTGCCGGCCTGGGTCGCGATACCACCGCGGTGATCGCCACCATTTTCACGCTGGTCATCCTGCAGGTCCTGCAGCGCTGGAAATAGCGCACCCGCGCCCGGTGCATCCGGCACCCCGTGCCGCCCGGCGTGCGCCGGTCTGTTCGCTTGCCCGCCAATTTGCGTCATTTCCCACAGTAATGCGCGCCAGCGCACGCTGCCCGCGCGCGCTGCGCCCTATGCTGTGGCACAGGTTGCGCCGCGATCCACAGGCGCGGCCGTGGCAGAGCAGGGGGAGGCAGCCATGAAATCATCGATCCGTGACGATGCGGCGCTGGCCGCATTCGTGGGGCCGCGCTATGCGTACTACAGCCAGCGCTGGTCCCTGGCAGAGGCACGCGGCGGCATGTCGTGGAACTGGGCGGCGTGCCTGCTGGGGCCGTTCTGGATGGCCTACCGGCGCATGTACTGGCAGGTGGGGGTCTATGCGCTGATCGTCTGCGCCGAACCGGTGCTGCACGCGCTGTTCGGGCTGAAGATGCCGCTGGCGGTCCGGCCGATGCTGTATGCCATGGCGCTGCTGCTGGGCATGTATGGCAACCAGATCTACCGCTGGCATGCCGAGGCGACCATCCGGCACCTGCGCGAGTACCATTTCTCACCGGAACTGGTGCACGACTCGCTGGCGCGCTGTGGCCGCACCAGCTGGCCCGGTGTGTTCGCCATGGGCCTGCTGCTGGTGGTGATGGCGGTGTCGCTGAGCCCGCTGGCGGGGCTGGTGGTGCAGGGCGGCGGGCTGGCCGCCGGCTGAACGGTCGGCGGCCTCCCTGATTTACACGGGCTCGCGCGCCGCGTCGACCAGGTACTGGATCAGGGTTTCGGCAAACTGGGGCAGTTCGCGCCCCGGGCGGCGCACCAGGCGCAGCTCGCGCTTGGCCCATTCGTCTTCCAGCTGGATAAAGCGCAGCACCTTGCGGCTGGCGTAGCGGCGCGCGCAGCTGTTGGGCACGATGGCGATGCCCGCGCCGGCCTCGACCATGCGGCATACGGCATCGAAGCTGCCCACCTGGATGCGCAGGCTGATGCGCTTGCCCATGCCGCCGGCGATGCGGTCCAGGAACGACTGGATCGCGCTGAACTGGTTCAGGCCGACAAAGCGGCAGGTATCGAGCAGGTCGGCGAAATGCAGCCGCTTGAAGGCCGGCAGCGGGTGGTTGACCGGTGCAATCACGATCAGCTCATCGCTGCACAGGTGCATCGCATCCAGGTCCTGGGTGGCGACTTCACCAGCCACGATGCCCAGGTCGGCGGCGCCGGCGCTGATGGCCGAGACGATTTCCTGCGACAGGTGCTCTTCCAGCTCGATGTCCACGTCCGGGTTCTCGCTCAGGAAGCGCGATACGCCGGTGGCCAGGAACGAGTTGGTGGCGGTGGTATTGGCCAGCAGCCGCACCCGGCCCTTGACGCCCTTGGCATAGGGCCGCAGGTCGGCGTGCAGGCATTCCAGTTCCCGGAAGACCTCGCGCGCGTGACGCAGCAGCGCATCGCCCGCCGGCGTCAGGCGCACGCCCTTGACCTGGCGGATCAGCAATTGTGTCTGGAACGCCTCTTCCAGCTGCTTGATCCGGGTGCTGGCCGCGGGCAGCGACAGGAAGCTGCGTTCGGCCGCGCGGGTCAGGTTCTCCGTCTCGCCAACGTTCAGGAAGAGGCGGAGGTCGGTCAGGTCGTAATGCATGGGCTTCCGTCAGGCCAAAGGCCAGTTTTGTGATTCGTGAATTCCAAAGTCTCGGCCGTCAATTTATCGTATCCACTGCGGCGTGGACATCCGGATTGACCGCACCGGCGGGCGAATGCCCGCGGCGCAGGGGTGTTTCGCCGGGTTTGCGGTCGGTGACCGCACAAAAAGTATTCAGAGGAGCAACGCAATGAGCGGTTTGATGGCAGGCAAGGTCGCGCTGGTGACGGGCGCAGGTGGTGGAATCGGGCGCGGCATCGCGCTGGCACTGGCCGCCGCCGGCGCCAAGGTGGTGGTCAACGACCTCGGCGTGTCGATGACCGGCGAGGGCGGCGACGCCGGCCCCGCTCAGCGCGTGGTGGAGGAAATCCGCGCCGCCGGCGGCGAGGCCGTGGCCAATACCGACAGCGTGTCGACCTGGAACGGCGCCAATGCCATCGTGCAATGCGCGCTGGACAACTTCGGCCGCATCGACGCCGTGGTCAACAACGCCGGCAACCTGCGCGACCGCATGTTCTTCAAGATGAATGAAGAAGAATGGCGCTCGGTGATCGACGTGCACCTGCACGGCACCTTCTTCGTCAGCCGCGCCGCGGCCAGCTACTTCAAGGACCAGGAGAGCGGCGCCTACGTGCACATGACCTCGACCTCGGGCCTGATCGGCAACCTGGGCCAGGCCAACTACTCGGCGGCCAAGCTGGGCATTGCCGCGCTGTCCAAGTCGATCGCGCTGGACATGCAGCGCTTCAATGTGCGCTCGAACTGCATCGCGCCGTTCGCCTGGAGCCGCATGACCAGCTCGATCCCGGCCGAAACGCCGGAAGAGAAAGCGCGCGTGGCCAAGCTGCAGAAGATGGAAGCCGGCAAGATCGCGCCGGTGGCGGTCTACCTTGCCAGCCCGGCCGCCAGCGAAGTCAACGGCCAGATCTTCGCGGTGCGTGCCAACGAGATCATCCTGATGAGCCAGCCGCGCCCGGTGCGCTCGGTGCACATGAGCGATGGCTGGACGCCTGAAACCGTGGGCGAGATCGCCATGCCGGCGATGCGCAACAGCTTCTTCAAGCTGGAGCGTTCGCCCGATGTGATCAGCTGGGACCCGATCTGATGGCGGGCAGCCAGGCCGCGGCGCACGGCGCGCTTGCCGGCGTGCGGGTGCTGGACCTGTCGCGCATCCTGGCCGGTCCCTGGTGCGCGCAGAACCTGGCGGACCTGGGCGCCGAAGTCATCAAGGTGGAGCGGCCCGGCGCGGGCGACGACACCCGTTCGTGGGGGCCGCCCTGGCTGCCCGGCGCGGACGGGCAGCCGTCGCGCGACGCCACCTACTTTGCCGGCGCCAACCGCGGCAAGCAGTCGGTGACGCTCGATATCGCCAGCCCGCAAGGGCAGGAGATTGTGCGCGAACTGGCGGCCAAGTCGCAGATCGTGCTGGAGAACTATAAGGTCGGCGACCTGAAGCGCTACGGGCTGGACTATGACAGCCTCAAGGCGATCAACCCGTCCATCGTCTACTGCTCGATCACGGGCTACGGCCAGACCGGGCCGAGCGCGCACAAGCCCGGCTATGACTTCATCTTCCAGGGCCTGGGCGGCCTGATGAGCGTCACCGGCGAGCGCGACGACCTGCCCGGCGGCGGGCCGCAGAAGGTGGGCGTGGCGGTGGTCGACATGCTTACCGGCATGTATGCCACCGTGGCCGTGCTGGCCGCGTTGCGCCATGCCGAGCGCACCGGCGAGGGCCAGCATATCGACATGGCGCTGCTCGATGCGGTGGTGGCGGTCGGCGCCACGCCGATCATCGCCCAGCGCGTGACCGGCAAGGCCATGCCGCGCTACGGCAATGCGCACGCCAATATGGTGCCCTACCATGTGTTTGCCACCGCCGACGGCTACATGATCGTGGCGGCCGGTAACGACGGGCAGTGGCAGGCGTATTGCCGCGGCGTCGAGCGTCCCGACCTGGCCGCCGACGAGCGCTTTGCCACCGGCCCCGGCCGCATCATCCATCGCGACACGCTGGTGCCGCTGCTCGAGGCGCATATGCGCACGCGGCCGACGGCGCACTGGGTGCAGGCGCTGGAAGCGCAGGGCATCCCGTGCGGGCCGATCAACGACTACGGCCAGGTGCTGGAAGACCCGCAGGTGCGGCATCGCGAGCTGCAGGTCGACCTGGTGCGCGACGACGGCAGCCTGTGCCCGACCGTCAAGAGCCCGTTGCGGCTGTCGGCAACCCCGGTGCAATACGACGCACCGCCGCCGCGGCTGGGCGAGCATACCGAACAGGTGCTGGAATCGGTGCTGGGTATGTCGGCCGAGCGCATCGCCAGGCTGCGCGAGCAAGGCGTGGTCTGATTGGTGACGGATGCCTGGCAGGCAACTGCCGGGCACTGCCTGCTTCCGGGCGGATCACCAGGCCTCTGCACAAAGTCCCCCCATCGCCTAGGCTGTCTGGGTAGCGGCCCGAACCGTGATTCCCGGGTTCCCCACAGGAGACAGCCATGAACGAAGAGACCTTCAACCTCAGCATCCGCAAGTTCCTGAAGGTGGTCGGCGTCAGCTCACAGCGCGAGATCGAACAGGCGATAGCCAGGGCCATGGCCGACGGTACCATCGCCGGCAACGAGCACTTGCCGGTGTCGGTGACGCTGGAACTGGCGGGTGTCAAGCTCCAGGCGCGCTTCGAGGGTGAAATCCAGCTTGAGTAAGGCAGTCATGGCGGTGCTCGTTTTGGTTCTGTTTCTTGCGTGAAACGCCAAAAGGATGACCCCGCCCGGTCCTTTTGTTGCGCCATCTGATCCATCCGCAGTATGGGCGCGCAGGGCCCCTTCACATATTCTTCCCGGAAACGTCGAACCAATGGGACCGGGGGGAAACCATGGCTGGATGCAACGAGCGCATGCATTGCGCAGGGGGCGCGGTATGCGCAGGCCGTGCAACGCTATGTGCGCAAGGGCGGGTCACTCGCCACGCGCCGCTCTGAAGGGCGGGGGCCGTTGCCATGCATGCCGCCGCCGCGCCCGCAAGGAACATCGAGGACACCGGCTGGAACCTGCCGGATCCGGCAGGTCGGCACGCGCGCCCCGATGATCCGCTGCTGGCGTGCCTGCTCTGGCTGGCCCGGCGCTTCCAGCGGCCAGTCGCGGCCGAAGCCCTGATTGCGGGCCTGCCGCTGGAGGCGGAGCGCCTGACCCCTGCCTTGTTTCCACGCGCGGCCGCACGCGCGGGCATGTCGGCCCGGCTGGTCAAGCGCCCGCTGGGCGACATCCCGGACCTGGTGCTGCCCGCCATCCTGCTGCTCGACCAGGGCGAGGCCTGCGTAATGCTGCGCCGTGGCGACGTGGGCATGCTGCTGGTCTCGCAGCCGGAGTGGGGCGACGGCGAGCAGCCGGTCCGCCAGGAAGACCTGCTGGCCCGGTACACCGGCCATGCCATCTTTGTCCGGCCCGCGCACCGCTTCGAGGCGGCGGACGATGCCGGGCCGACGTCGCCACATGGATGGTTCTGGGGCGTGATGCGCCAGTCGTGGCCGCTCTATGGCGAGGTGCTGGTTGCCTCGCTGCTGCTCAGCCTGTTCGCGCTGGTCATGCCGCTGTTCACCATGAACGTCTATGACCGTGTGGTGCCGAACCATGCGCTGGAAACGCTGTGGGCGCTGGCCATCGGTGTGGGCCTGGTGCTTGGCTTCGAGCTGGTGATGCGCACGCTGCGGGGCTATTTTGTCGACGTAGCGGGCCGGCGCATCGATGTCACGGTCTCCGCGACGGTGTTCGAGAAGGTGCTGGGCATCGAGATGAAGGCGCGGCCGGCGTCGGTGGGCAGCCTGAGCAGCCAGCTGCATGAATTCGAGTCGGTGCGCGAGTTCCTGACCTCGGCCACCATCACGACCCTGGTCGACCTTCCGTTCGCCGCGGTCTTCATTGCGGCCATGTTCTGGGTCGGTGGCCCGCTGGCCTGGGTGCCGCTGCTGGCGGTGCCGCTGGTGATCGGCACCAGCCTGCTGCTGCAGGGACCGCTGTCGCGCGCGGTGCGCGCCAGCAGCGCCTGCGCGGCCCAGCGCCAGGCCGCACTGGTCGAAACCCTGGTGGGGCTGGAGACCGTCAAGACCAGCGGTGCCGAAGGTGCCGCCCAGCGCAAATGGGAGCAGGCGGTCGGGCAGATGGCGCAACTGGGGCTGCGCGCGCGGCTGCTCTCCGCCTGCGTGATCAACTTCTCGCTGTTCGCCCAGCAGGCCGCCACGCTGGTGGTGGTGGTGATCGGCGTCTACCTGATCGCCGACGACCGGCTGACCACGGGCGGCCTGATTGCCTGCACCATCCTTGCCGGCCGCGCGCTGGCGCCGCTGTCGCAAGTGGCGGGGCTGACCACCCGCTATCACCAGGCGCGCACCGCGCTGGCCGGCATCGACCGCATGATGGCGCTGCCCGTCGAGCGCCCGCCCGGCAAGCATTTCCTGCACCGTCCGCCGCTGCGCGGCGAGATCGAGTTCCGGCAGGTCAGCTTTCGCTATCCGGGCCGCGACATCGCGGCACTGGATGGGGTCTCGTTCCGCATTGCCAGCGGCGAGCGGGTTGGCCTGATCGGCCGCATCGGCTCAGGCAAGACCACCATCGAGAAGCTGATCCTTGGCCTGTACGCACCGGATGCCGGCACCGTGCTGGTCGACGGCGCGGAGGTGCGCCAGCTGGACCCGGCCGCGTTGCGGCGCGACATCGGCTATGTGCCGCAGGACGTGATGCTGTTCAGCGGGACGCTGCGCGACAACATCGTGATGGGCGCCCCGCACACCGACGACGAAGCGGTGCTGCGCGCGGCGCGCCTGGGCGGCGTGAGCGACTTTGTCGATCGCCTGCCGGACGGCTATGACTTGCGCCTGGGAGAGCGCGGCGAAGGCCTGTCGGGCGGCCAGCGCCAGGCCATTGCCATTGCGCGTGCCGAGTTGCTGCAGCCGCCGCTGCTGCTGCTCGACGAACCCAGCAGCGCCATGGACAACCGCACCGAGGAGCAGTTCAAGGCGCGCCTGGCCTTAGCGCTGGGCGGGCGCACGCTGATCCTGGTCACGCATCGCGGCTCGCTGCTCAGCCTGGTCGATCGCCTGATCGTGATGGACCAGGGCCGTATCGTCGCCGATGGTCCCAAGGCCGAAGTCCTGAACGCGCTCGCGGGGAGGAAGCTCCATGTCGCTTCAGCCTGATCCGCAACGCATGGGGCCAGTGCGGCGCCTGATCGCCGCGCTGAGGCCACGTGCCGACGACACCGCCTTCATGTGCGAGCGCGATGCGGCCGCGATGGCGCAACCGCGCTATTTCACGCGCTGGATCCTCTGGTCCGCCCTGGTCTTCGTGCTGTTGGCGCTGGCCTGGGCCGCGCTGGCGCGGGTGGACGAGGTGGCCGTGGGCGAGGGCAAGGTGATCCCGTCGAGCCAGGTGCAGGTGGTGCAGAACCTCGAAGGCGGGATCATCGCCGAGATCATGGTGCGACCGGGGCAGGTGGTGAACAAGGACCAGCCGCTGATGCGCATCGACGATACACGCTTCACGGCTTCATACCAGGAAGGCCGCACCAGGGACGATGCGCTGGTGGCACGCATTGCGCGCCTGAGCGCCGAGGCCGACGGCACGGCGTTCGTGGCGAGCGCGCCGGCCGATGCCGAGGGCCGCCGCTTCGTGTCCGAGGAGCGCGCGCTGTTCGAGTCACGCAAGCGCGCGTTCGATGCCAATCTCGCAGTGCTGCGCCAGCAGTCCGAGCAGCGGCGGCAGGAGCTGACCGAGAAGCGCTCGCGCGAGCAGCAACTGCGGCAGAGCCATCGGCTGGTGGCACAGGAGCTGGCCATGATGCGCCCGATGATGGCGCAGGGCGTCGTGTCCGAGGTCGACCTGCTGCGGCTGGAGCGCCAGGCCAATGACCTGAAAGGCGAGCTCGAGGCCGCGCGGCTCGCCATGCCGCGCCTGGAGGCCGCCTACCGCGAGAGCCAGCAAAAAGCCGACGAACTGGGCACGCATTATCGTGCCGAGGCCATGAAAGAGCTCAACCAGGCCAAGGCCGAACAGGCCGCGCAGAGTGCCACCAACACCGCGCTGCAGGACCGCGTCGACCGTACCCTGGTACGCGCCCCGCTTGCGGGCGTCATCAAGCAGATCAAGATCAATACCGTTGGCGGCGTGGTGCAGCCCGGCATGGATCTGCTGGAGATCGTCCCGCTGGAAGACACGCTGCTGGTAGAGGCGCGCGTGCGGCCTGCCGACATTGCCTTCCTGCGGCCCGGCCAGCCGGCGGTGGTCAAGCTGTCGGCCTATGACTTTTCGATCTATGGCGGCTTTGCCGGCACCGTGGAGCATATCAGCGCCGATACGCTGACACCGGAGCGCCCGGGCGAGCGCCCGGAAAGCTACTACCTGGTGCGCGTGCGCACGCGCGACAACCGGCCAGGCGGCAGTGCCGTGCAGGTGCCCATCCTGCCCGGCATGGTGGCGACGGTCGATGTGCTGACCGGGCAGAAGACGGTGCTCCATTACCTGCTCAAGCCCATCATCAAGACCAGGGAACTGGCGTTCCGGGAACGATAAGAGCGGGCGGTTTGCCCACGACGACAACAAGCAAGGCATGGCCAGCAGGCTGGCATTCAGGACGGAGAGTGATCATGGCAACCCTGACAGGTAGCAACGGCAGCGACAGCATCAGCGGCACCACGTCCGCCGACACCATCCTGAGCGGCAATGGCAATGACTATGTCAGCGCCGGCGATGGCAACGACTATGTCGATGCCGGCAACGGCGACGATATCGTCGAAGGCGGCAGCGGCGACGACACGCTGCTGGGCGCCAACGGCAAGGACCGGGTCTTCGGCGGGCTCGGCAATGACAACTTGTCGGGTGGCAACGGCACCGACGCGGTCTATGGCGGCAGCGGCGATGACGTGATCGGCAGCATCGACGGCTCGTCGGCGCTTTACACCGGCGACAATGGCGGCGATACGCTGTATGGCGACGGCTATGACAGCTACGCCGACTACCTGCTCGGTGCCGGCCATGAGTCAGCCCGGCCGGGTAACGACCGCATCTATGGCGGCAACGGCGACGACCTGATCTACGGGGACAACGGCAACAATGCCGCCCTGGGCGGCGACGACATCATTGCCGGTGGCAACGGCAAGGACACCATCTACGGTGAAGGCGGCAACGACAAGATCGCCGGCGGGACAGGCGGCGACACCCTGAGCGGCGGCAGCGGCGCCGACGTCTTTGTCTATAACGCCGTCTCCGACTCCACCGCGGCCGGCATGGATGTGATCACCGACTTCCAGCGCGGCGTGGACCACCTCGACTTGCGGCCCGTGCTGGGCGACACTGGCTTTGAATGGGGTGGCCGCCAGCCCACGGCCCACGGAGCCTGGTTCCAGCAATCGGGGGGCAATACCTATGTCTACGTGGATGTCGACGGCAATCCCGCCACGGCGGAAATGGTCATCAAGCTCAACGGCCTGCACGAACTGACCAAGTCGGACTTCGCTGGCTACGACAACCATGCGCCAACGGCAGTGGCCGATACCCACGCGATCGGCGAGAACAACTCTCCGAACCCGATCACCGGCAATGTGCTGTCGAACGACAGCGACGTCGATGCGGGGAACGTGCTGGCCGTGGCCAATCCCGGCACTTATGCCGGCCAGTACGGCACGCTGACGCTCCACGCCGACGGCAGCTACAGCTATGAGCTGGACAACGGCAATGGCCAGGTGCAGGCATTGCGGCAGGGCCAGCAAGTCCAGGACACGTTCAACTATGAGGTGTCCGACGGGCAGGCCAGCGCGGCTTCATCGCTGAGCATCCGGATTACTGGTGCCAACGATGGAGCCACGATCACGGCCTCGGACAGCGAAGACAAGGCGGTAACCGAGGCTGGCGGCGCAGGCAACACCGACCTCGGCGACGCCTCCGCCAGCGGCAAGCTGACGGTCACTGACGTCGATACCGGTGAAGCGCACTTTGCCGCAGTGCCGCCGGAGAGTCTGGCAGGACAGTACGGCACCTTCAGCTTCGACAGCAACACCGGCGCCTGGAGCTATACGCTCGACAACACCAAGGCCGATGTGCTGATCGCGGGCCAGCAGGTCAGCGATTCGCTGACGGTGTCCTCCGCCGACCAGAGCGCGCAGCAGACCATCAAGGTCGACATCACCGGTGCCAACGACCACGCCACCATCTCGGCCTCGGCCAGTGAGGACAAGGCGGTCACCGAAGCCGGCGGCGCAGGCAACACCGACCTCGGCGACGCCTCCGCC